>JAISXF010000012.1 GCA_031270845.1 Prevotellaceae bacterium | reverse complement strand
ACGCCGCCGACGGTCGAGTTTCGCGTCTATTGGGACGCCGCGCCCGATAACATAAACCACCTCGACTCGGTGTGGATATTTGTCGATTACCAGCCCATTTCTTCGACCGGCACGGCAGGCGCCTGGACGCCCGCGACGCTGAGCACGCCCGCGACGGCTTCGGCAGGGACGGTTATTCCCGTTACGGGGAATACACGCGGTTTTTATTTACGCGGCACGCCGGCAGCGGGGTTTTCTTCCACCGTTACCGTCGAACTTACCGGCCCGGTGGCCGGCGATAAGTTTAACTGGTGCGCCTACGTGTCGGACTACCCGCCGAACGCTACGGATAATAACGGTTTTTATAATTTACACGGCACGCCGCCCTTTATTATTAACGGGTCGATTACCGAACCCACGCGGCAGTACAGCGGCTGCATCGACGCCCTTACCGATGCCACGGGCTGCCCGGGATTAATTCCGGCAAAGCCGGAGATTACCGCCTTCACGCCGCTGTTTGATACCATCTGCAAAGGCGAAACCGTTACGCTCACCGCCACGGCGACCGGCGCCTCCGAGTACAGTTTTGACGGCGGCACGACATGGCAGGCGGCTTCGATGATAAACGTCGCTCCGACAACCGACGCCACCTATATAATAAAGGTGCGCAATGCGGCCGGCTGCACGGTTACGGCGGCGGCTGTCGCATCCATAAAGGTTTATCCGAAGCCTGTGGCATCATTCAGCACGGCGCCTTCGACGGCCTGCGGGGGCAGTTCGGTTACGGTGGTCGCTGACGGGGGCGGCTCATACTGCTTTACGCACAGCTGCACCGCTTGCGGCCGCAACCCCTACCGCAACGGCAACGACGCCCCGACCGACTTCGACTGCTTCTTCCGTAACGACTCCTGCGCTTACGGGACATCGAACAGCTATACATTCTCCATGCCCGACTCGGGAAGCATAACCGTGTGCGTGCGGGTCATTAACGAGCACGGCTGCCTCGACAGCGCGTGCACGACGATTACGGTTTCCGTGCTGCCTCCGGCGCCGATACTGGCCGGCGGGGGGACGTACTGCGCTAACGCAGCACTGATTTGCGACAGCGAGGTCGGCTATAGCTATCAATTACAGGACGGCTTTCTGCAGGATGCCGGCGCTATTCAGACCGGCGCGGGCGCCCCGCTGAATTTCCCCATAACGGTTATCGGTACCTATACGGTGGTGGTAACCGATCCCGTAACGAACTGCACGGTGGTGAGCAACGCGCAGGAGGTAAGTTTTTATAGCGCATTAGCTGCGGGATCGATTACCACCGTCAGCCATATTAGCTGTAACAACACGGCCGATACGGCCATTGCCGAAGCCACCGCGCCATCGTTCGGCGACGGTAATTATTCGTACCAATGGACGGTGAGTTATAATGGCGGCGCGACAGCCGTCATCGCCGGCGCGACTAATGCCACGTACGCCCTGCCCGCCACGGCCACCGCCGGCACATACATATATAACAGGCAGGTAACCGACGGCTGCGCGGCGGAATTCATCGCATCGGGCGGCACGTTTACGCGGGAAGTATATGAGGCGTTCGATGCGGGCAGCATCAGCGGCAGCGGGTCGAACGACTGCGCAAAGATTGCGGAAGGCATACCGGCCTCCGGCGCATCGGGAACCCATACCTACCGCTGGGTGCGCGACACGCCGGCCGAAACCTATTCGGTGAACAGCGCAAGCTATACTTTTTCCATTGCCGAATTAAGCGTCGCCGGCGTGTACACCTACTACCGCGAAGTGCACGACAATACCTGCAATACCGACGTATGGAGCCGTTCCGGCGGGTCGTATGTATTAACCGTCCCGGCAGGCTGCCCGTACACCGGCGCCGACCTCTACCAGGATGCTACCCACCTTTGCCAGCGGCGAAGCAGCGGCGCGGAAAACTGGGAGGCCTATGTAAAAGACTCCCGCGACAACAAAGTCTATCGCATCATACAAATGCCCGACTGCCATTGGTACTTCGGGCAGAAATTGGATTACCGCGACGGAGCGTATGATTTTTGCTATCAGAATAACGCATCCTATTGTGATACCTACGGCGTAATCTATAGCGTGGCGGCCGTAACCTCTACCACGGACGGCTGCCCGACGAACTGGGCAGTGCCGACCCATGCGCAGTGGGAAGGATTAGTAAACTCCATAGCCGGCGGC
Source organism: Prevotellaceae bacterium (assembly GCA_031270845.1). Lineage (GTDB taxonomy): Bacteria > Bacteroidota > Bacteroidia > Bacteroidales > UBA932 > JAIRKX01. Next base: position 4,720 of record JAISXF010000012.1, on the reverse strand, counting down.
CCGACGAACTGGGCGGCGTTTTGGCCTGTGTCCGGCGGTGGTACCGATTTATACGGGTTCACGGCGGTGCAATCATTTTTTTATAGATCATATGTATGGTCCCTTGAGGAAGATCCGATTGATCCGATTGGTCTGGCATGGCGATACTATTGGGGGCAGCCGACCTGTTCGGATGGGATTCTTTTACTAAAAAGAGAAGATACGATTGTTTTAGGATGCTTTACAGGCACTGCTGTACAATACGGCACTATCCGCTGCATCCGCACGTTTTAAGGAAATCGAAGTATTTCATTCAACTAAAAAGCCCCCGCCGGTTGGCGGGGGCTTTTGCATTACCAGGTTACAACAGTATCGACAATCCGTTGCTGCTCTAACGAGGTTTTTCGTAAGTAAATCCGTGTTGTTTCAATACTTTCGTGCCCCATTAAATCGGCCAAAAGGCATATGTCGTTGTATTTTTCCAAAAAGTTTTTGGCAAACCGATGCCGGAACGAATGCGGGTAAATCACTTTCGCGTTCAAATCGTATTTTTTCGCAAAAAACTTCAGGCGTTGCGCAACGCCTCTCGAAGAGAGCCGTTCACCGTCTTGATTGAGAAAAATATACCCGGAAGAAATCGTTCTTCTTATCAGCCACTTTGTCGCTTCTACACGTAATGTTTTCGGAATATAAATCCGACGAACCTTTCCACCTTTCGTGTAAACGTCCAAATAGCCGACGTCAATGTGTTCTGCTTTGATTTGGAGCAATTCGCTGATACGCGCACCTGTGGCGGCCAAAAACCAAATCACAAAAAACCATTCCATCTGGCCTTCGCTTTTTAATCTGGCTTTCAAAAACCGGTAATCGGCGCTACTCACCACGTTCTCGATAAAATTTTTCGGTTGGACTTTTATGCATCTCACTTTCAGGTTCTTTTTATTGGCAAACTCGAGATATTTGTTTAACCCGTGTAGCCGCAAGTTAACGGTTCGCGGCCTGAAATACGACATCAGATACCCCTTATACGCTAAAAGATTTTTTTGATCAAAAGTTTCATACTGCGAGATGAAATGATTAACCGTCCAAATGTACGATTTGATGGTGTCCTTTGTAAGACCGTCCTTTTCAAGGAATTTTAGAAATTCTACTGACATAATTTTTAATAAAAAAAGTTTATAATTGCAAAAGTACCTAAAAAATAAGAAACAGGGACTATTTTTCGATAGAATTTAATATTGGATGCCTATAATTTCGATACAATGTCGGCTAACTGCTCGAAGGGCACATTTTGCTGTTCGCCGCTTAGCAGGTTTTTGAGCGCCACAACGCCGTTTTTGGCTTCTTCTTCGCCAACGATGGCGACAAACGGGATACCGCGCCGGTCGGCATATTCAAATTGCTTTTTCAACTTGTGGCGGTCGGGGTAGATTTCGGTAACGATTCCCTGCCGGCGCAGTTGCTGCACGTAACGCAGGGCTTGCCGTTCGCCGGTTTCGTCGAGGTTGAAAAACAGCACGCGGGCGCCTTCGTTCGCGGCCGAAGGGAAGCGGTCGAGTTGCAGCAGGACATCGTAAATCCGGTCGGCGCCAAACGAAATGCCTACGCCCGAGACGTTCTTCAGCCCGAAAACGCCGGTCAAATCGTCGTAACGGCCGCCGCCGCAGATACTGCCGATAGCCGCATTGTGTGCCTTGACCTCAAAAATAGCACCGGTGTAATAGTTCAGCCCGCGGGCGAGCGACAGGTCGATTTCCACGGTTTGCACCACGGGCAGCGCCTGTAAATAGTCGATAATCGTTTGCAGCTCGGCCACTCCCGCCAGCCCGGTAGCCGACGCTTCGAGCACTTGCCGCAATGCGACAAGCTTGTCGCGGTTGCTTCCCGAGAGTTGCAAAATTGGCCGCAAGCGCATTATTGCTTGCGTCGCCACGCCTTTTGCGGCTAATTCGTCCTCGACGGCCGACAACCCGATTTTATCTATTTTATCGATCGCCACCGTGATGTCGGTCAGTTTATCGGCTTCGCCCATGATTTCGGCAATACCATTCAATACCTTACGGTTGTTTATTTTAATAGTAACCGGGATGTTCAGTTGCGAGAACACGTCGTCGATTATCTGCACCAGTTCCACTTCGTTGAGCAGCGAGGTGCTCCCGACCACATCGGCATCGCACTGGTAAAATTCACGGTAACGCCCCTTCTGCGGGCGGTCGGCACGCCATACCGGCTGCATCTGGTAGCGTTTGAACGGAAACGTCAAGTCGTTCTGATGCTGCACCACGAAGCGGGCAAAAGGCACCGTGAGGTCATAACGCAAGCCTTTTTCGCAGACTTTCAAGACGGCACCTTCGGTCAGGTCGGGGGGGGTGAGGGCGGAGAGGGCATCCCCCGAATTGAGGATTTTAAACAAAAGCCTGTCGCCCTCATCACCATATTTGCCTAAGAGCGTGGAGAGATTCTCCATCGCGGGGGTCTCGATGGGCTGATAGCCATATCGTCGAAAGACACTTCGGATGGTATCAAAAATGCAGGAGCGGCGGGCGGCTTCAAGCGGGAGGAAATCCCGCGTGCCTTTGGGAATGCTTGGTTTATTCATATCATTATACATTTTGCGTATGCAAAGGTAATAAAAAAGAGATGATCATCCTCTATCTTCGTTTTAAAAGGTTCTGCCTTCGGAACTGGGAGGGGGTGCATCCTTTGACCTTCTTGAACAGACGGGCTATGTTTTTATAATTAGAAAAGCCCATCTCCTCGACAATATCGGCTATGGAGGACTTGCTCTCCAGCAGGCGGCGGGTGAACCGTTCGATACGCAGATTGGTTACATAGGTGTATATCGACATACCTATCTCCTGCCGGAAGCGGGTTTCTAATGGTCTTCGCGAGAGCGGAATTAACTGCATTAATTCTTTGATCCGGAAGGCTCTGTCGGTATGCTGGTGGATGTGCCGGAGCACCATCGAAATGTGCTTGTCGGTGGTGGCGTAAATGTCGGTTGACTGGCGAGTGATGACGTGGGTGGGGACTACCACCACGTCATCATGGCGGATGTCAGGGCGCTTTATCATCTGCTCCATGAGCTGTGCAGCCTCATAGCCCCCCTTTTCAACAGCCTGGTTGATAGATGAGAGTGGCGGGTCGGAGAGGTTGCATACGGCCTCGTCATTATCAACGCCAAGGAGCGCAATCTCTTCCGGTATCTTGATGCCACACTGCTGGCATAGCTCGGCAATATGATGCCCCTGATTATCATCACAGGCCATGAGGGCTACCGGCTTGGGCAGCCTCTTGAGCCACTCGACGAGCGGCGCTGATTCATAGTACCAGAGCTTATTGAAGTCGGTATTGCGGTACTCGTAGAAGCGCCCGTCGAGGCCATGCTGACGCAGCTCGCAGAGGAACCCTTCGCACCGCTCGGACGACCAGACGATGTCCTTAAATCCATAAAAGGCAAAGTTCTTAAATCCTTTTCTGATAAAGTAGTCCGCTCCGATACGGCCGGTTTCATGATGCGCTCCGGTAATGTTCGGTATTTCGCAGAAGCGTGCCTTAAAGTCCTGCGCAATGGCGGCGATACCATGCTCCCGAAATATCGAGACATTGTCAGTGTTGTAGAACTGGGCTATGATTCCGTCTGCCTTCCACTCCTTCGCCCATGCCAGCACCCCCTCGACAGCATGTTCTACGCGATATGAAAAGGGCATCTTGCAGACCACCCACGGTTCGTGATGTTTTGAATAGCGAATGATGCCCCGAAGCAGGTTCTGGGCGTAGGCTTCCGAGAAGTCTGTGAGTAGAATAACGCGTAACATACCGTGATTTTTTATATAAAACAGAACCCGATGCCGACCCCATGCTACCGCACAACACCCGACAGGAACTCCCGCAGGGTCAGTTTCTTCTTCTGCTTCGGAGCGTCGAGGGGGGTTTCGGTTGTGGTCAGGCGCAGGTGTTGTCTGCCAACGACCATCCTCGTAAGAAAGGCGTCGATTTCCGTTCTGTTTTGCGACATCGGCGAGTTGGAAACGGCGTGGCCGGTATTCTCCACCGCGTAGAACCAGTACGGCGTGTTCAGCTTCGCGAGCTGCGCGGCGATGTGCTTCGAGCCATAGAAGCCCACCCGACGGTAGCGGATGTTGTCATACGGCACATCCTTATCGGCATCGCCGTGGAAGAGGAGTATCGGGGCGGGGCGGGTGCGCCAGTGCAGGTCGCCGGAGACGCTGAATATCGCGCCGGCAAACGATATTACTCCGGCGTAGCCGAAACCCTGCGGCAGGCGCTGCGAGAGCGCCGTGGCATTGCATCGCTCATACTCCGCCTGTAAGACGGTAACGGCTCCGGCGCTGGAGCCGCAGGCAATGATATTCGCGGTGTCAATCCGCCACTCGCCGGCATGGGCGACAACGAAGGCAGTGGCGTCGAAGAGGTCTTCGACAGCCATCGCAATACTCCCGTGAAAGACCTCGACGACCTGCCTGAACAGCCCCAGACCGCCCCTGTGCGGATCGACACGTTCCTTTAAGTTACGCATCCCCAGACGGTAGTCGATGGCGACGACCGTATAGCCGTTGCCGGCGAGCCATTCGTAAAAAGGCACATAATCCCCTCCGTCGCGGGTTCCATTGGCAAACCCTCCGCCGAATACGAAGATAACACAGGGGCGAAGGCCGGTATCCGACGGGGTGTCGTACCTGTCCATCCGCAGCGTGTCGGCGCCCTTGACGGCATAGAC
>JAISXF010000079.1 GCA_031270845.1 Prevotellaceae bacterium | reverse complement strand
CTGTCTATATCGAATAATGCGGCTATCAATTTCTGTGTAAGCCATACCGTGCCATCCTGTAAACGAACTTCGATAGATTCGCCCCCTGTCTGATTAGTGAAAATCAAAAATTCGGCTGTGCTGTTGCGAATTTGCAATTTATTGTTTTTATTTTTTTTCATTTTCATTATCTAAATTATTCACACCGCAAAGATACGGTTTCCATTACAATAATAGCACCGCTTCGCGGTCTATGCAGAGGACATTTTCCCCGCCTCGCGCAGCGTCCGGCTGCCCGCCATCGGGATGCAGAGCAGCGCCACCACGACGCCCGTACCAATGAGCAGCGGCTCTATCGACACGGTATCGGCAAGGGGGCCGAAGACCACCATGCCGAGCGGCATCATCGTACTGGCGACCATCGTGAAAACCGACAGCACCCGCCCCATGAATGCCGCATCGACCGTTGTCTGCAACAGCGTCATCGCAGGGGCATTATAAAGCGGGAGCGAAATGCCGAGGACAGCCATAATGACGAGATAGAGCAAAAAATCGGGCGCCAGCCCAAGCCCGACAGTCAGCAGCCCGCACAGCGCAGAGGAAAGCGTCATTGTGTATATCCGGTTTTTGAAACCGCCCCAGATGCCTATCAGCAGGCCGCCTGCGATGACGCCGGCGGAAAAAACAATTTCTATCGCCGAAAGGCGCCATACCTCATCGCCAAACGTGCGCGCGACCTGCAGGGGCGTGAGGAAGGCGGCGGGCGCAAAGAAAAAGAGGAAGATGGCTTCGAGGATAATAATTCGCAAAATGTAGCCGTGTTGCCCGATATAGCGCATTCCGTTTTTAAAATCGCGGAAATATGCAACGCCTTTCTGCGCCGTGGCGTCGGGCGTGAGCGGTTTTTTCTTTTCCGGCGTTTTGACGAGAAACAACACGATGCCGATGCCGATAGCCGCAGTAACGACGTCGAGGAAAAAGAGCGTCTCGAGCGGGGCGAATGTCATCATGGCGCCGCTTACCGCCGGCGCCGCGAGCGTGATGAACGACTGGATGCTGCTTTGTATGCCGTTGATTCGCAACAGCCGTTCCGGCGGAACGATGTCGGGGATAAACGCACCCACCGCCGGCATCTGCACGCCCTGCCCCAGCGAGCGTATCATGGAGCAGAGCAGCAAAATGCCGATAATATTATCGACCCCGGCCATGATGCACACCGCCGCCAGGAGGCTCACGAAGGCGACCGAGCCGTCGGCAATATTGATGATATATTTCCGGTTGAACCGGTCAGCCCATACGCCGGCAAACGGCGAAATGAAAAACATGGGCAGCAACCCGACAACGGTAAAAACAGTCATCATCGCGCCCGACCGGGAGCTGAGGGTGATATGCCACATAATGGCGAACTGCACGACCATCGTTCCGAAGAGCGAGAGCGCCTGTCCGCTTAAAAAAAGCACGGTATTTCTTTGCCAGGGAGTGTGCATTACGCCTCTTTTTTTCAGGGGGGCAAAGGTACTAAAAAAAACCTGCGCGGGCACATGCCCGCGCAGGATATTACGGTTACGGTTTTTTATTTTAAATAATCAAACGGGAGCAGGGTTCCATCCTAATCACAGCGACTGCGTTTTGTCCGCCGGCTCCCGCTCCCTGCGCCATTATTCTTTTTGGAACACGCGGACATAGTCGATTTCGTAGCGCGCCGGCAGGGCTGCTTCATCGACGCCTTCCGCGCCGCCCCAGTTACCGCCCCAGGCGAGGTTGAGCTTGAGGTAGAAGGGAGCATTGAAAGGCCATGTGTTGCGGTTGCCCTGCCTGTCGTTGGGGAAGGTAAAATAGTTTTCGCCATCGACAAAGCCGCGGATATGGTCGGGTGTCCATTCGAGGGCATAGACGTGGAAGGCGGTTTCGGCGGTGGCGACGTAGCGTTCGCCGGATTTCTGGGTGCCGGCGCCGTGGTAGTAGGCTTTGCAGTGAATCGTAGAAAGGACATAGTTCGGGCGGTAGCCGACCTCTTCCATGATGTCGATTTCGCCGTCGTCAGGCCATGCGGTAAAGTTTTGGGGCATCATCCAGAAGGCCGGCCAGGTGCCGCGTCCGCCGGGCAGTTTGATACGTGCTTCAAAGTAACCGTAGAGCCATCCTTCGACGGTATTCATGCGTACCGACAGCACCTGGTTGCCGCGTTTTTTAGCCGTAATTCGTAGAATACCGTCGTAGAGGGCGGCGCAGGTGTCGGCGCCCGATATGGCGGGGATATAGTTCTGCAGTTCGTTGTTACCCCAGCCGCTGTCGCCGGTTTCGTACCACCAGCTGTTGGCGTCGGGCAGGGCGGCGGCGCCGGAGGGGCTGCGCGGGGAGTCGAACTCGTCGTGCCACACGAGGACATACCCCTGCGGCGTTTCGATGGTCAGCTCCGAGCCTTCCTGCACCACCGTACAGGAGTGCGTAAAGGCGCCGGCGCGGAAGGTCAGCGTGGCGGTGCGCGGGTGGTCGCCATACCAGTCCGGCGTGGTGATTTTTACCGGAGTCTGGCCGGCGTAGCCCATGTAGGGGGTAAAGGCGCACCAGTCCCTGTCGGCAGTAAGCGACCATTCGGTATTGGCCGTAACGGTGATATAGCGGCTTCCGGCGGCGGACGCGACGGTCAGCGTGCCGGCGGGCGCGACGGAAAGCTCGACGGCAACGGCCGGCGGCGGCGCATCCGTATTGCCTCCGCAGGCAATAATAACCAGCAGCAGCGCTAACAATTGAAAATTAAAGATGGAAAATTGAAAATGGAACATGGCGAGCTTTATTAAAAATTAGCTTACATTAATTATCGTTTCAAAATCGGCGGGCGTCAAAATCGTGGCTGTTTTGAAGGGGGGACATATAAAATTTTAATGTGTAATACCGAAATCAGTGCAAATGTAATTAAAATAAATGAAACAATCTACAAAACAGTTCCCCGATTTATGGACACGTCCCCCTCCGGCTCCCTGATACCGTTCCGCGCACGGCGGGACGGTATCAGGGAATGTCAGTCAGGGTTTCATGCTGTTTTAATTATCAAACGAAAAATCGTCGAAGAAGAAGATGCCTGTTCCGGCGTGGCCTTCGGCGCCGAACTGGACGACAATCTTGTCGTAGTCGGTACGGGTGGCGACGCCCGAAAAATCGAACACAAGGTCGAGCCATTTATCCAGTTCGAGGTTGGCCTGTACGATTTCGGTTTGAGTCTGCCACGCATTGCCGCCCAGCGAGCTGTCCTGAAGCTTGACGGCCAGTTGCGGCAGCAGCTTGCGGTTGGCAATCCAGTCGCCGGCGACGTTATGCTCGGTCGTATAATCGTTGTACGAAGGGATAAATACCTTAACCCTGATTTTGTTCTGCGTCGTGAGGTCGAAGAGGTAGTCGGGCGCGGTGAACGAGAGGTTGGAGTAGAATCCGGCCGACTTTTGGTAGAGGGCTACCCTGCTCGACGAGTTTATCGGCACCGGGGCGGGGTTCTGGTATGGGATGGCGGATAACGCGCCCATATCTTCGCCGATAAAATCGACGGTGCGGGTTTCGGCTTCAAAGTCTTCAAAGAGAGGTACGGCGCTGGGTTCCTTGGGGGGCGGTGGCGGCGGTGGCGGCTCGGCGATGTTGAGGTCTTCGCGGCAGAAGATAAATATCCAGTCCTGACTTTCGGTGGTATTGAATACGCGCAGCGCCATCACGCCTTCGGTCTGGTAGATGATTTCAAAGGTATTGCTGCAGGCGTAATAGCCGAAGATGGCGGTCGACGGGATTGTCAGCACGGGGTATGCACCGGCGGGTTCATCGACCGAGAAGGAGTAGTTTCCTCCGGCGTAGTCGAACACCGAGTCGTCGCCATCCTGTACGGCGCCGGGCTGTCCGCTGGCACATGCCCAGCGTCCGTAGCCTTTGCCGTTATTCTGGATGATAAGCTGTGTACCCGATTGCTTAAAGGTAAATTTGAATTTATAAAGCTCGGTCGCCTGCTTGTCGTTGGCGCCGGCGCCCCACCACGACTGGTCGTAGCCGCCGCCGGGGCCGAGACCCATGTGCCCCCGGATGTCTTTACCGACGGCGTCTTTGACTTCCTGAGTAAAGTTGTTATACTGGTCGAAGACCCATGTTTTGCCATTGGTATTTTCGATGCCGCCGGTGAGTTTATTATACACCGGGGAATCGACCAACGAGAAGTCGTCGTCAACAATCACGAGGTCGTGCGTTTTGACTATCAGCGACCCGTCGGGGGCATAGACGCTCATCGAGACGACGTATAGCCCCCTCATCGGGTACATGCCGGTGGCGACGTTTCCTTTGGCCGAAGCGCCGTTGCCCAAATCCCAGACAACGGCGTGGGAACGCTTCAGGCCGGAGGTATTGGTGAAGGTAACGACATTGGGGCTGGTTGCCGAAGGCGTTGCGGTGAACGATATTTGATCGGGCGTGATGGTATCGGGGGCGCCCATCGAATAGTCGTCGTCAAATTCCTGCGGGCTGCAGGCGGCTATGGCCACGATGGCCAGTAGCGCAAGAAAGCTGTATTTACAGATATTTTTCATGGTCGTATATTTTTAAAGTGTTTATTGCCAGTTTGGGTTTTGGGTTAATTCGTGCGCCGTTCCTTTGGCCTTGTCTATTTCGCTTTGCGGGATAGGCAGGTATTTTTTCCAAGCGACGAAGGTACGGTTGGTGTTATAGGCCGGGTCGTTTTCGGAGAGTAGCCGTTCGGCATCGCCCCAGCGGATGAGGTCCCAGAAGCGCATCCCTTCGCCGAGAAATTCGCGCCGGCGTTCCAGCTTGATGTTATCGGCGGTAGGGGTTAATGCGGGAGCGGTGCCGGCAAAGGCACGGTTGCGCAGGCGGGTGAACATCTGGTCGGCGCTGACGCCCTGTTTTTCGCTTTGGCCGTGCATTTTTACCAGTTCGATATAATTGAGCAGCGTTTCGGCATAGCGGAAGATCCGCAGGTTGTTCGCATAGTTCAAATCCTGGTCGCCGGGGGGCGGGTTGTAGCCGATACGGGCGGCGTATTTGCGGGCAAAGAAGCCGGTGTTCTGGAACCGCGGGGCGTATGACCCGTCAGGCCAGGCGTTGATGGAGCCGTCGCGGCGGGTGTCTCCCTGTTCGCTGTAGATGGCGTATGCGGCCGTCCGCACGGGACTGAACCCCCAGCCTCCCTTGAATACGCCGGCGGGGTCTTGCAGACCATCGGGCGAGATGAACGCCGGCAGGTTCGTACCGTAGCCCTGCCATGCCGCGCTCCATGTTTTGCCTTCGGGCATCTGGTTGGTTTCAAAAATGGATTCGATGCAAAACTCGTTTTCATCGTCCCAGATTGCGGCAAAGTCGGGGAAGAGGTCATAGACGCCGCTTTGGATGATCGTAGCCATGTCGTTCGTGATTTCGTCGTAGCGCGACTGGTCTTTCTGGTACAGCACGACCCTTGCCTTCAGCATCAGGGCGGCCGCGCGGGAGGCGCGCCCGATGTCGGCACCGGTAGCCCGGAGAGGCATTTTCCCTTCGGCGCCGGCCACCGCCAGGTCTTCGATAATGAAGCCGTATATTTCATCAGCCGAATATTGCGGCGCGATAAACGGCTCTTCCAGATGCTCCGTGAAATAGGGAATGTTACCGAAGAGCTTCCAGAGCAGATGCGTATAGTAAGCACGCAGGAAGTGGGCTTCGGCGCGGCACTGCTCCCGTTTTTCGGAGGAGATGCCTTCGGCGGCATCGACATTCATCAGTACATTGTTGCAGCGCGCAAGGCCGCTGTAATAAATCGTCCACAGCCCGATAAGCGACGTGGTGGGCGAGGTGGTGTACTGCGAGAGTTGGTATAGCGTCAGCTGGTCATCGGCGCTGCCGCCGCCCTTGTACATGTCGTCCGACCGGAAGTCGGACATCAGGACGATGGAGTTGTAGTTGTTGTTGGCATAGCTGTCGAACAGCAGCGGCTGGTAGGCCGATGTGAGGAACGACACGAGGACGGTTTCCGTTACCGTCTCACCCGAAGCCCTTTTCTGGGTCGATGACGAGGTCAGGAAATCGTCTCCGCAGGACGAAATCAGTCCGCTTCCTGCGAGTATAATCATCAATAAAAAGGTATATTTTTTCATAATGCGTATTTTTTTAAAAGATTAAAATGAAAGATTAAAACCGACCGAAATGGTACGCGACTGCGGATATACGCCTCGATCGACCCCGATCCGTGTATATTCGCCGGTCGCGACTTCGGGGTCGAAGCCGTCGAAGCCGGTAATGGTTAAAAGATTTTCGGCGGCGATGTACACCCGCAGCTGCTGGATTGATACCTTTTTGGTCAATGCCGAGGGCAGGGTGTAGCCTAACTGCGCGCTTTTCAGTCGCAGGTAAGCGCCGTTTTTAATGTAAAGATCCGACGACGCCCAGTTGGCATTGGGGTTTTCGCGGGTCATCCGGGGCAGGCGGTCGGAGGTTCCTTCGCCGTGCCAGCGTTCGAGTATCCACGAGGGGCGGTTCATATCACGGATGTCGCCGCGCTGGGCAAAATCGAATACATCGTTTCCGACTGTACCCTGGAAGAAGAGGTTCAGGTCGAACCCGCGCCAGTCGGCGCCAAGCGAGAGGCCGAATGTCCAGTCGGGCATCCCCTTGCCGATCTTCGTCCGGTCGTCGTCATTAATCACGCCGTCGCCGTTGATGTCCACAAAGCGCACGTCGCCAGGGCGCGCCGCCGGTTGCAGCAAGGCGCCGCTACTGTTCACGTAAGCCTGCACTTCGCTGGTGTTCTGGAACAGGCCGTCGGTTCTATACCCGTAGAAATACGGCCACACCTCGCCGTTCGATCCTTTAATGAATGCCCCGACACCCGAAGCGCCCGCACTTTCATAGACATTCTCACCGGAGGCATTTCCCAGGTTAATCAGTTTATTTTTCAGGTACGATACATTGGCCGACACATTATAATTAAAATCGTTGATGTTATCTTTCCATCCGATTTCAAATTCCAGTCCCCTGTTTTCCATTTCCCCGACGTTGCCGGTGGGCGCTTCCATCCCTACATAGTCGTTAATCGGTACGGCGATCAACATCTTGTCGGTTTTCTTGTAGAAATAATCGGCGCTGAAGGTGAGGGCGCCACGCAGGAAGCGAGCGTCAAGCCCGATATTGGTCTGTATCGACTCTTCCCAGGTCAGACTTGGATTGGGCAGCGCCGAGAGGAAACTGCCGTCGTACATCGTGCCGTCTTTACCGGCCGATGCGACACTGTAGCCGCCGCCGAAATAGTAGTTCTGTCCGCCATTGAGGAAGGCCGCATAGCGCAGGTTGCCGATGTTCTCGTTCCCGTTCTTACCCCAGCTGTAGCGGAGCTTCAAGGCCTCGAACCACGCCGGGCGAATACCGGCCAGGTACGGTTCGTTCCAGACATTCCATCCGAGCGACACGGCGGGGAAGAGCGCCCATTTGTTATTGGGGCCGAACCGCGACGAGCCGTCATAACGGAACGACGCCTCGAGCATATACCGTTCGTCGAAGTTATAGTCGATACGCCCGAAGTAGGAGGCCAGCGACGAGTGATCGACATCGCCGATGCCGCCATACACACGTTCGTCGCTGCGGTCGGCGATAGCGGTATTGATTTGGGCTTTCAGCGGGTCGCGTTCCGGCAGGTCGTAGTCGCTGCCGCCCAGCTGGCGCGACGTGTACCGCTGCGCCGACTGCCCGAGAATGACACTCACGCTGTGGCTGTGGTTGGCGATGTCGAACGTATTGACGTAAGTCAGGATATTTTCGAGCTGCCACTTATGGCCGCGGTTCATTTCACTCCATACGGAGCTTTGCGTTACATATTTTCCCTGCGTAGCCAGAAAGTACGGGAACTGGTACCCGTCGGTTCCCCAAAAGGCGAGGTCGGAGCCATAGCTGCTCTTGAACGTTAAGCCCGGCAGCAGGCTGATTTCGCCCCAGAAGGTAGCGACAAACTTGTCGGCATTCCCCTGTTCCGAACGCGGCTGGTAGAGCATGGCTACCGGGTTGGCAATTTCCTGAAAGCCGCCCGGCGGGATGCTGAATACCCGTCCGTCGGGGCCTCTTACGGCATCGGGGTAGAGTGCGAGGATTGCCTCTGCCCGGGCTTCGTCGGCATATACCGGAAGTGTCGGGTCGAACGTCAGGGCGCTGCCGAGGACAGAGCCATATTCGGAGTTCGGGTCGATGCTGGTCGAGATTGTCCGCGAATAGCCGGCATTGATGCCCACCCTTACTTTGTTAAGGAAATTCCGGCCGGCGTCTTCAAATACCGTATAAACGGAATTGGAACGGATACTCCAGCGCTCGAAGTTCGATTTACCGACATTCCCGCCGACAATCCCGTCCTGGCTGAAATAGCCGAACGAGAGGAAGTATTGCAGCTTGTCGTTGCCGCCCGCTACCTTTACGTGATGGTTTTGCACGGGGGCATTGTAGTTAAATGTTTCTTCCTGCCAGTCGGTGCCTTCGCCGGCGGCCTCTACCTGTGCTTTGGTATAGATGGCGGCATTGCCGTCGTTAATCGAGGCTTCGTTCATAATCACCATATAATCCCGCGCATTCAATACCGATTTCTTTTTCCACGGATTTTGCCATCCGAAGCTGAAATCATAACTGACGGATGCTTTGCCGATGCCGCCCATTTTGGTCGTTATCAGGATAACGCCGTTTGCGCCGCGGGTACCGTAGATAGCTGCACTGGCCGCATCTTTCAAAATTTCCACCGATTGGATATCTTCCGGGTTCAAATAATCGATACCGCCATCGACTGCCATCCCGTCCACAATAAATAGCGGTTCGCTGTTATTAACGGTACCAATCCCGCGAATGCGGATTTTCGAATCCGCCCCGGGCTGCCCGGAACTTTGCGTAATCTGCACGCCGGACACTTTCCCTTTCAGCACATCTTCAATTCTCGATGGTTTGATCAGGTTCAGTTCATCGGCGGTTACTTTACCGATAGCGGCCGTTACCAGACTTTTCTTCTGGATGCCGTACCCTACAACTACCACTTCGTCCAGCACCTGTTCTTCCGGGACTAAGGCAATATCCAGTACCGCCCGCGTTGCCCCGACTTCCTGTGTCTTATAACCCACATAGGAAAACACAAGTGTGGCATTAGCGTTTACATTAATGGTGTAGCGGCCATTGTCGTCGGTCAGCGCAACGTTGCGCGTCTCTTTCTCTACAACCGTTACTCCAAACACCGCTTCTCCCGTGGACGCATCGGTTACGACCCCCGAAACGGGAGCGCCCTGCCCGAATGCCGACAGCGAGAAGCCGAACAATAACGAGAGGATTAACAACTCTCTAAAACAGCATGTTTTTTTCATAGAATGACAATTTTTAAATTAATACTTTAGGTGGACTGTAAATTTATTTCGTTTTCTTTTGTTGTTCTATTATTTTTTTAGTACTTTACGAGCAAAATTTTGATTAAATTATTAAGTTAATCAATTCCTGTATTACGCCTTCCTTATTCGCTGATTCTTCCATCGTTTCATCTCTTCTTGACCGTCTAAAACTCCGCTCGTTTTCCCGTCTTCCTTCTTTTTATAATTGGCATATAATCTTTGCCTTATAATTTCATTTTTAATAACCGTACTATTATTCGTCTCCTTTTTCGTCTCCTGTTTTTTATACTGCAATACATTGTTTCTATTCTACTTATATAGTCATTTGCGTCTTCTCTTTTCCAACTATTCTTCCCCTGATTCGTCCCCACGCGCAAAAACCGTATCGATTTTCCTTGAATATCAACGGTTGCAGTTTTTTTTGATTAACTTAATAAGTTAATACGCCAAAGACTTCCGGAGGGTACTCTTATACCTTTCAATGGAAATACAAATTATTTCATACAAATGTAATGTAATTTTATTGATATTTCAAAATATTTCACTACAGCAAAAACACTACACCCTCGTTTCGGAATACTACAATACTACTACAGTCATATTTTATTCTTTTCATCGCCAATATTATTATTGTATAATAAAATGTCATTTTTATTTGGGTATTGAAAAAACGCCTTTCAGTTGCGCATTGCTGTCGCCACCGACCCAAACCGTAAACTCGCCCGGTTCGATTTTCCGTACCAAATCCCTGCCAAAGAAAGCCAAGTCGGATGCGGTCAGTTCAAACGCAATCTCTTTCGTTTCACCGGCCTTTAACCATACCCGTTGAAATCCTTTCAATTCCTTTACCGGACGGGCAACAGAAGCCACCATGTCGCGCACATACAACTGGGCTACTTCGGTGCCGTCGGTACGGCTGCTGTTTGTAATCGTAGCTTTTATCGTTATCGCGCCGTCGGCCGGCATCTGCCCGGGAAGGGTGAGATTCGAGTATTCAAACGAACTGTACGATAGCCCGTAACCGAACGGGAACAGCGGGTCGCGCCCCGAGTCGAGGTAGAAGGAAGTATTCCCCAGCGAGGTCTGCCCGGCTTCGAGCGGAATTTCGTCTAATGTCGTAACCTTGTCGGGTGCCGGACGGCCGGTGTTGTTATGGTTATAATATAAAGGTATCTGCCCGGCTTCGCGCACAACGGTTACGGGTAGTTTGCCGCTCGGGTTTGCCCGGCCGAAAAGCAAATCGAGAATGGCAGGGCCGCCCATCGTGCCGGGATGGAAGTTGTAAAGCACGGCATCGGCGCAGGGCAAATCGCGCTCAATGGTCAGCGGACGCCCGGCCATGACAACCAGCACCACAGGCTTGCCGGCGCTTTTCACCGCTTTCAGCAGGTCGGACTGCACGCCGATAAGGTTCAGATTCGACAGCGAATGTGCTTCGCCGCTCAGGATGGCTTCTTCGCCGACAAACACCACAGCGACGTCGGCAGCCGCAGCCGCACGGCGGGCATTATCGAAACGCGCGGTGTTTTTATCGCGCGAATAGGCCAGCGCCGGTTCATATATATAATTGATATGCCGGTATTCGCCTTTCAATGCGCCAACGGGCGTTACCGTATGGGTTTTGTCGCCGTCGAAACACCAGGTGCCCAACTGGTCGTGGGGCGCATCGGCCATCGGGCCGATAACAGCAATCTTTTGGGTTTCGGACAGGGGAAGCAGATCCCCGTCGTTTTTGAGCAGGATAGCCGATTCCACCGCCGCTTTGCGGGCAAGTTGCAGCGATTCTTCCGTATAGAACGCCGGCGGGACGGACGTATCGGTATATGGCCTGTCGAATAATCCCATCCGGAATTTAATACGTAAAATATTCCTGACGGCATTGTCAATCGCTGTTTCGGGCACTTTCCCTTCCTTGACCAGCTCGGCCAGATGTAAGAGGTAGGCCGGCGAGACCATTTCCATATCCAGCCCGGCGTCGATGGATAGAAGAGCGACGTCTTTCAGGTCTTTGGCTACGCCGTGAGCAATCATTTCGTCCATAGAAGTCCAGTCGGACACTACAAGGCCGTCGAAATGCCAGTCATCGCGGAGGATGGTTTTTACTAACTCTTTATTGCTCGACGAAGGAATGCCGTCGTTGTCGTTGAACGACACCATGACGGTGGCCACGCCGGCGCTAACCGCGTGCTCGAAGGGCGTGAGATAGACGTTCCGCCACAATAACGGCGGGATATTCGAGGTATTATAATCGCGGCCGCCTTCGGCAGCGCCGTAACCGGCAAAGTGTTTGGCACAGGCAGCCAGCGCATGGCTGTCGGCCAGCTGCCCGTCGGCCTGGAAGCCCTGAATGGACGCCACGCCAAGCCGGGCGGTCAGGTACGGGTCTTCGCCGAAGCCTTCGGCAATGCGCCCCCAGCGGGCGTCGCGGGCGATGTCGAGCATGGGTGCAAACGTCCAGTGTATGCCGACCGAGCGGGCTTCGACAGCCGACATGCGGGCGCAGTCGTGGATTAATTGAGGGTCGAACGACGCAGCCTGCCCCAGCGGAATAGGCGCAAGGGTTTTAAAGCCGTGTATCACATCGCGACCAAAGATAATCGGGATACCCATCCGGCTTTCTTCCACCGCCGCTTTTTGCAGTGTATTGGCTACTGCAGGATTTACGACATTAATAACAGATCCCATTTTGCCTTCGCGAATAGCTTGCAGGGCGCGTTCATCTACCGTATTATCGAGGCTTACCTGAAACAGTTGCCCGATTTTCTCTTCGGTTGTCATCCGGGAAAGCAGGTCGTTAATTTTCCGTTCCGTTTCATCGACGGGCGCGGAGCAGGCGGCAAACAGCGCCAGCAGAATTACAAAACATCCTATTGTTTTCATTATATCTTTTTCCTTAATTTTACGCAAATGTAATAAAAGAAGACTGTCGTTTCAAAATATTTTAATGCAGAAAAAATACTACAATCGCCGGTTCGGCTACTACAATACTACTACAAACTCCAAATATAATTATGATGAACAGGGCGCTACGCACGACGAATGCGTTTCGCACGATGAAAGGATGAAAATGAATGAATGGATTGCCTGCGGGCATTGTCTGACCTTTGATTTGTATGATTAGTACGATTAGTATAATCGATATGATTTCTTTCACATCCGGCCGGCAGGCCTAAGGTTCGCTTTAGGCTTCACGTAATCCGTAATAGAAAAACACTACCTTTGCATCCGTTAAATACAGTACCGATGAAAAAAAAACATACGATTTTCTTTCTGCCGGCCGCGCTGGTTGCGCTGGCCGTGGCTCCGGTGGCCTGTGAGCGCGTTGAACTGTTGAGCGATGCCGCCGAGGTCGTTTCCTTTCATATCGAGCATTCGGCGCCGGCTACGATTGAGCTGGCTGCGCCGGAAATCGACCACAGCGAAGGCGTGATAACAATTCCCGTCCACTACGGGAAACACCATTTCCCGCTGCATATCCGCGCTGTCGTAGCGCTGTCGGAAGGGGCGGCAAAGACTTTGCATATCGACTTTAACGAGGCGCTGGCGTTTGCGGCCATCGACCGCTCGCTGGCGTTCTATGTGGTGGCGGCCAGCGGGAAGGTGAAGCAGTGGACTATCCGCCTGCACGAGATGGCGCTCGACGAGCAGACGCAAATCGACAGCTTCGAGGTGCTGTCGTGCGAACCGGCTACGGCATTAGTTGCCCGGCAGGCGAAGATTGCGCACATCCCCTCGCGGGTGCAGGTGCCGTTTATCCCCGGCCATGCGCCGTCGGCCATTGTGCCGGCGATGATTATTCCCGAACGGACGGCTCTCGCCGGCTATACCGACGGGCAGACGATGGCGTTCGGCAATCCTGCGTCGGAAACGTCGCTCACGCTTACCTCCGAAAGCGGGAAGACGCGGACATGGACGGTCGGCCTGACCGAATGCCGCGATGTGCACAGTGAGCCGCGGCTGTCGCCGGAGCTGCGCAAGCGGCTCGATATGCCGGCGACCGACCTCTCGATGTCGCTTTCCGGGGGGATGGAGCTGCTGGCGCTTTCGTCGGACTTTGCAACGGGCGTGATTGAGGTGGCGGCGCGGGGCACGGCGTTTCCCGCTACCCTCAACAGCGTGATACCGGTGCGGGAGCATACGCAGCTGGTTGGCCGCGCCGCCGCCGAGCCGTTCGTATTCGCACGTTTCGGCGACAGCCACATTTTTTATATTATAGACAACGCTTCGCACAGCTATATTCAATGGACGGTACGGCTGGTGGAATGGAAGAGCGCGGCGGCCGGCATCACCGAGTTTACGGTTCAGCATTCGGCGCCGGCGTCGGTAGTGCTTCGGGCGCCGGTGGGCATCGACTCGCTGCGCCGGCGGGTCGGCATTGCCGTAACGGCCGGCATTGCGGCGTTTCCGCTGACTGTTGCGGCCGATATTCGCCTTTCGGCGGATGCGCACTTCGGGACACCGCCCCCATCGTCATTCACCTTTACCACGCCCGACGAGGTGCATGAGGTAGCCGTCGTATCGGAAAGCGGCGCCACGGCGACATGGCGGATAGCCATCGACGACAACGACCCTTCAACCCCCGCCGCTACCGGCACCGATGTCCTTGCCTACCGTGTGTTCCGCTATTCATCGGCCGAGAACCCGATAACCGGCAGCCGCGTGGCTATCGACCCGTCGGCCGCTATCGATGCCGCCAACCGCATCATCACCCTTTCGATTACCGACTGGAAAAACTGCTTCCCGCTAAAGCTGCAGGCGGTGGCCGAGCTTTCGCCCGGCGCTGCGATTGCCACAAGCGGCTTCGACGAGGCGGGCGAGCTCGTTTTCGAACGATGGACGGATACGAAAACCTTCGTCGTGCAGGCCGAAAATGCGGCGCATACCGCCGAGTGGACAATTCGATTTGCCGACAGCGAGCCGGCCAAAAGCTCGGCCGCCGCCGTAACCGGCTTTTCACTGCACAACGCGCTTTCGGCAGGCAGCACGCTCGATACGCTGTACATCGAGCCGTCGAAGCGGCAGATAACCGTACTGCTGTCGGAAGCGGTGTTGCCGGTACGCATCGGGCCGGCGATTAGCGTTTCGCCCCGCGCCTGGGTGCTCGATTTGCCGGCAGGCGACGAGTTGCTCTTTACCTCGTTCGAGTCGGTGAAGAGCTTCCGTGTGATGGCCGAAGACGAAACGACCATCGAACCGTGGACAATCGTTCTGATCTATGCCCCGCAGCTGCCCAACTGGACATTGGACGAATGGACAGACGACAGCCGGAACGCCACCGGCTGGTCGAACCCCAATGCCACGGGCGTGATTGTCGTGTCGCCCGTGCCGCCGGCATTCGGCAACGCCGGCCTCGCCGCCCGGCTGACCTCGCGCACGGCAACCATCCTCACGCTAAACATCACCGCCTCGGGATCACTCTTCCTGGGCGAGTTCCGGTACAATATCGCCAATGCCGACAAGCCGAAACTGATGACCTGGTTCGGCATCCCATGGAGCGGCCGGCCAATAGCGCTCGAGGCCGACTATACCTACCAGCGCGGGGCGACGCTCGTCGATGCCAACCACGCGACAGTGCCGGGGACAGACTACGGGTCGGCGACCATCGAACTGCTGCACTGGGACGGCACGGGCGTGTTCGAGTACCACAGCCTCCACGGCAGCGAAGGCTACGGCGCCGTGCCCGGCAATATTACCGTAACCGCCCGCGGCATCAACGACGCTATCGGCAATACCGGCGGCTGGAGCAGGCTGCACATCGACCTCACGCCCCTCAACACCGCCAAAACGCCAAACTACCTGCATCTCACCTTTGCCTCGAGCCGTCAGGGAGACCTGCAAATAGGCGCACACGGCAGCACCCTGCAATTGGATAATATCCGGCTGATTTATTATGTCCCGGAATAATCGGAAATGAAAAAAATGGAAAACAGTCACTATTCAATAGTCAGCGATCAATCGCCCGTGCGTACCCCGCCGTTGCTATATGCGCCGCACATCAGCGGTAGCCGGGCGACGCTGCCGGAGGAGGAGTCGGCACACTGCGTCCGCGTACTGCGCCTCGTCGCCGGCGATATACTGCACCTCACCGACGGCCTCGGGTCGCTCTACGAAGCACGCATCGTCTCGGCCGACGCCCGCCGCTGCGAAGTGGAAATTACCGTAACCCTGCCCGTCCCCGAAGTACGCCCCTACTACCTCCATTTAGCCGTAGCGCCAACGAAGAACCCCGACCGCTACGAACAGCTGTTTGAAAAGGCTACCGAAATCGGCCTCGACGAAATCACGCCGCTGCTGTGCACACACTCCGAACGCCGGACAGTCAATTTCGCACGCCTCGAACGATGCCTTGTGTCGGCGATGAAACAATCGCTCAAAACCCGCCTGCCGCAGCTGAACGCCCCCACGCCGTTTGCCGATTTTATCCAACAGCCGTTCGATGGCGAAAAATATATCGGCTGCTGCAAGGACAATATTCCGCGCACGCTCTTCTGGCCGGCGCTGACGCCACGTAGCCGGATGCTTGTGCTTATCGGCCCCGAAGGCGATTTCTCGGATGCCGAGATGCAGCAGGCGCTCCAGGCCTCTTTCCGCGCGGTGAGCTTCGGCGCTACCCGCTTCCGTGTCGAAACCGCCGGCCTGCTCGTCTGCATGGCTGCGCTAATTAGAAACAATGACCGTTGAACGTTATACCTCCCGTTTTTTAATGGATATGCCGAGATTATATAAAGGCAAATCCCCATCCTTCATAATGCCTAATTTCCCATGCGTATATCGGTAATAACATTAGGCTGCTCGAAGAACCTGGTCGATTCGGAACGGCTGATGCGCCAGCTGCAGGCGGCCGGGCATCACGTAACGCACGACAGCGCGGCGGGCGCCGACACCGTCTTTATTAACACCTGCGGCTTTATCGACGCGGCCAAAGAAGAATCAATCGAAACCATCCTCTCGCTGGTGGCGGCCAAGCAGCGCGGCGAAATCCGGCGGGTATATGTCCTCGGATGCCTCTCGCAGCGATACCGGCACGCATTGCAGGACGAGCTGCCGGAAGTCGATGGCTTCTTCGGGGTCGATGACTGGGAGCGGCTGCTGGCCGTTGTCGGCGGCACGCCACAGCCGAAACTCTTTGCCCGGCGCGTGCAAACCACGCCCCGCCACTATGCCTGGCTTAAGATTGCCGAAGGCTGTAACCGGCAATGCGCCTATTGCGCTATCCCGCTTATTCGCGGACGGTACCGCTCGACGCCCGTCGAGCAGCTGCTCGTCGAAGCCAAACTGCTGGCCGCGCACGGCGTGAAAGAACTGCTCATTACCGCCCAGGACACCACCAGCTACGGCCTCGACCTTTACGGCCGCCACCGCCTGCCGGAATTGCTGCACGCGCTGGCCGACATCAACGGTATCGAATGGATACGCCTCCACTACGCCTACCCCGCGCAATTCCCGCCCGCGCTGCTCGCCGAACTGCGCGACAACCCCCGCCTCTGCAAATACCTCGACATCCCCCTGCAGCATATTTCCGACAAGGTATTGAAAAATATGCGGCGCGGCATCAACAGCGCACAAACCCGCGCCCTGCTGGCCGGGATTCGCAACACCATTCCCGACATCGCCCTGCGGACAACCCTTATCGTCGGGCATCCGGGAGAAGACGAGGCGGCATTCGCCGAACTGCTGCAGTTTGTTGAAGAGATGCGCTTCGAGCGCCTCGGCGTCTTCCGCTACTCCGAAGAAGACGGCACCTTCGCCGCGCAGCGCCTCCCGGACAATATCCCCGAAGAGGAAAAACAACAGCGCCACGACGCCGTGATGTCCCTGCAATCGGGCATCGCCAGGACAATCAACCACGGCATGGTCGGGCGCCGCCTGCGCGTGCTTATCGACCGCCGCGAAGACGGGCGCTACGTTGCCCGCACCGAATTTGACTCCCCCGAAGTTGATAACGAAGTGCTCATCCCCGCGACCGAGCCCCTCCGTCCGGGACAGTTCCGCTACGTGGAAATTATATCCGCCGAAGAATATGACTTGTGGGGAACGCTCATACCCGAAGGGTAAGAAAAAATGCGTATCTTTGAACCCTCAATTTTTAAATAGTCGATAATGCCAAAAAGTAAAAACAACCGCCGACGCAAAACAAAAATATACCGCCCGCCGCCGCAGAACCCCTTTCTCAAACGGCACTCGCATACTTACCTCCGGCACATGGAGGAAGTAGGGCGCAAACTGCTCCGGTTGATCGACGTCGATGACTCGTTCCTCGACCGCCTCACAAAGCAGCAGCTGTTCCTCATCCTCAATAACGCGAGCGACGCCCCCCGCATCTCCATACAAAAGGGAGCCCGCGTGCCGCAGGCCTTTTTGCGGCACATCCGCTCCATGCTGCATGCCGCCTTCGAGGAAAATTATGTGCACGACAATAAGGAAATCGGCCTCTCGCTCGCCGACGTTATCAGCTACGGGCTTGCATTCAGAACCGGACTGCGGGTCTATCCTCAATGGTCGCATGTTGTTCTCGGCGACGAGGTGCAGACTATCCAGAACGCCCATGAGGCCCTGATACGCAGCGGCATTTTTGAATCCGGCCTGCAGGACCAGGTGCGGAGCCTCATTACGTTCTCCCTGCTGGCCATCTCGCAGGTGCAGTTCCGGCTTTACGGATACGTCGGCGGCTACGACCTGCTGCCCTCCGGCAGCATCGTGCTGACAATTACCCTCACCTCGTCGGTGCCCGAATGTATTTCGTTCCAGCACTTCGGCAAGCGGCGGAAGGCCTACCAGTTCTGCATGGGGGCGCTGGACATGCATGAGATGCTCCCCGCTACCATCAACTACCGCGACATCGTTCCGCTCTGCGACGAGCAAGACGACCGGAAGCTCTCCATCTACATCCAGCAGCACGCTATCCTGCGCCTTAAGGAGCGCCTCCGGTTCGTCCATCCTACCGAACGAATGATGCTCCTCTACAGCTCCCTGATGCTGACCCAGCAGGTAGTCCGGGGGCCGGACGACCAGCCCCTCTTCGTCGCCCATATCAACAAAGGAGAGGTGTACGGCTATTTCTCGTTCGTTACGCAAAAAGACAAGCTATTCGTCCTCACATTCCTCCCCGTTACCAGCGCCCTGACCCCCGAAGGAAAAAAACTCCAGAAAATCCTCCACCTCTCGACAAAAGACATTACCTATCTGGGCATGGACTGCCTCGATTTCCTCTTCCACATTGACCTCGACCAGATACCCATCCTCAAGAACGCGCTCATAGAGGCGGGTATTTACCGGATGAAGGCTATTTACAACCGCTACTTTTCCGCCAACATACAGCCCGACGAAAAAAAGACGGCCTTCGTTAAGAAATACCTGGAAGACCACCCCCTCAACGCCGCCGAAGAACCGGCGCCGGCCAACGACGACGACTCTCCCCAATTCATCCTCATCCATCCGCCAAAGTAGCATACAATATGGAATAACCACGCCGGCGGTGTAACATCCAATATTTTTTATATCTTTGCCCAAAATTAATTCACAGAGATGACAAACAACCAATACTGCATTATTATGGCCGGCGGCGCAGGAAGCCGCTTCTGGCCGATGAGCCGCGGCTCGCGCCCCAAGCAATTCTTAGACATCCTCGGCGCCGGCAAATCATTCCTCCAGGAAACATTCGCCCGCTTTGCCCGCATCGTTCCGGCTGAGAACATATTCATCGTTACGGGAACGGCCTATATCGAACTTGTTCTGCAACAGCTGCCCGACATCGACCCCTCGCAGATACTGGCCGAGCCGCTGCGTCGCAACACCGCCCCCTGCATTGCCTACGCTGCGTACCGGATTATGGCGCGCAACCCCCACGCCACGATGGTCGTTACGCCCGCCGACCATTATATCGCCAACGAGGAGGAGTTTCTGCAGGTCATCTGCAACGGCCTCAACTTCGCCGCCAATAACGACTCGCTCATCACGCTCGGCATCCAGCCCACGCGCCCCGAAACCAACTACGGCTACATCCAGTTCAGCCTCGCCGAGCAGCAGGATTTCGGCAAACAGAAAGTCTATCGCGTCAAAACATTCACCGAAAAGCCCAACGCCGAACTCGCCAAAATATTTATCGACAGCGGGGAGTTCCTTTGGAATTCGGGCATTTTTATATGGAATGTTAAGACCATCTGCCGCGCGCTGAAGAAATACCTGCCCGACATCGCCGTCCTCTTTGAGAAGGGAGCCGGCCGCTATAACACGCCCGACGAGCCCGCCTTCATTGCCGAGGCTTACGCCGAATGCCGTAATATCTCCATTGATTACGGGATTATGGAAAAAGCCGATAACGCCTACTGCTTTGCCGGTCATTTCGGCTGGTCTGACTTGGGGACATGGTACTCGCTCTATGCGCACAAGCCCAAAGACGCCGACGGGAACGTCATCGTGGCTGCGGAGACGATGCTTTACGATGTCTCCGGCTCTATCGTCCTATCCGCCGACAGGCAAAAGCTGCTTGTCCTGCGCGGCCTGGAAAACTACCTCGTCATTGACTCCGACGACGTCCTGATGATATGTCCCAACAACGACAGCGACGTGAAGGAGATTATCAAAGACGTGCCGGTGAAGAAGGGCAACAAATACATGTAAGAAATTACGAATTACGAATTACGAATTACGGCTACGCAGGAAATTCGGAATTCGGAAGACGGAAGATTTGTAAAAACCCGGCTCCCTATGGGTGCCGCTCTCTCGCACGCTGCGGGGAACCGACGTCCTATGGACGTTGCTCTCTCGCACGCTGCGGGGAACCGACGTCCTATGGACGTTGCTCTCTCGCACGCTGCGGGGACCGGCACCCATAGGGTGCCGGTCATCAAAGAGTCATAGCGGCACAAATCTCAAAAGACTGTAAACTGTAAAGAAGTATTTTAAGGAAACCAAAAAGCCCCCGCCTTCCGGCGGGGGCTTTTTTGCATTGAATGTTATCTATCGTCTATCGTCTATCGTCTTCTATCTATTGTCTATCATCTGTTATCAATACCCTTCGTTCTGCTTGAGGTTTTTGCTTTTGCGGATTTCCGCGTCGGGGATGGGGAATACGTGGTGCTTGTTGGGGTTGAAGTTGCGGGGCTGACGCACGGTAACGACCGTCCGGCTGACAATAGCCCCGCCTTCGACCACAACCTGCCAGCCGGTGGTAGGTTCGGCGTAGGTGGCCTGGGCATCGCCCCAGCGAAGGAGGTCAAGATGACGGCTCGGGAAAAGCTCAAAGGCGAACTCGAGGCGGCGTTCCTTTTTGAGGGCGGCGCGGGTGGCGGGGCTGTTTTCGGGCAACCCGGCGCGGCGGCGGACAGTGTTGATGAGCGTCTTTGCCGTGGCGTTGCCTTCGCCCTGCGTCCAGATAAGGGCTTCGGCTTTCATCAGCAGGATGTCGGAGTAGCGCATGATGTGTACCGCAAGGCGGTTGCTTTGGTTGTTACCGTTTACGTTGACGTACTTGCCTACGCAGTCGGCGTCAGCAAAAACCGACATGAACTTGCGATTCGTCAGTGCCGACTCGCTGTACATGAGCGTGGGGTTGACGCACCACTGAATATCGTGGCCGATAAACTGAATATGTTCTCCCGGGGCGAGGATGGTTGCTTCGCGGCGCTGGATGTCGCCCTCGCTTTCGTAGGCGTTGTAGAGCTCGAGGGTGGGCATGAAGTAGCCCCAGGTGTTATAGTAGCCCCATCCGCCGGCCTGGAAGAACATGCCGTGGAACTTGGGGCCGGCGGTTTCGTTGCCCAGTATCGAATAGATATACTCTTTCGAGAAGTTATTCTCCCAGCGGAAGAGGTCGGCAAAGTTGGTGCGACCGCTTGCGGGGTCGGCCTCGTGCAGCTCGCGCTTGTCGGCGCCGGTAAGATTGATGATATTATCACAAAATTCGACGACCATAGCGTAGTATTCGGCCTGCGTATGCTTTTCGGCGGCTTTGCTGTTATCGGCATACTGGGCGGCATAGAGCGCAGCCCGGGCGGCAAAAGCCCAGGCGGCAGTACGGTACGGGCGCCCGTAGTCGGCTTCGGACATCTGCGAGAGCAGCGGCAGGCGGACGGCGGCGTCACGCATATCGGCAATAATCCGGTTGTAATTATCGAGAATGGTAGGCGGTCGCGGTACGTCGATGTCATCTATCGGGGTGTTTTCGGTAACGATGGGTATGCCCCCGTTGATACTGTTGTCGCCGTACCACGGGGCAAGCCAGAGGTACGCATAGGCACGAAAGAAGAGCGCCTGCCCGATGGCGTTGTCTTTGACCGCATCCGAAATGGCCATATCGGGCACATAGCGGAGGATATTGTTGGCCTTGTTGATCATTCTATACATCGCCGGCCACGTATTGTTTACATCGAGATTATTGACGGCGCCCATCGTAAAGCTTTCGCAGGTATAGGCGTCGGAAGGCGCCTGGGGGCGGCCGGTGAACACATCGTCGCTGCAGTTTTCGTAGTAGAAAACCCCGCGTCCGCAGACGCCTTCGTTACTGGTATAGTCATAGAACGCATCGAGGGCGCTGCGGACGTCGGCTTCCGTTCTCCAGAAGTTGTCGGAGGTGGAGGCGTAGGGTTCGTGTTCGAGGAAGCCGTCGCATCCGGCGACAGCGATGAGAAGGAATAGAGCAATGCTTATTGTATATAACTGTTTCATTTTATTTAATAATTAGAAATTAACATTAAGACCGATTATAAAGGTACGCGCTACCGGATACACCCCGCCATCGACGCCGTGGTTGCCCACTTCGGGGTCGAAGCCGGTGTAGCCGGTGAAGGTGCAGAGGTTCTCAGCGCCGGCATAGAGCCGAAAGCCCAGCGTATCGAGACCGATGCCGCGAAACAGGGTCTTGGGCAACGTGTAGCCGAGGGTGATGTTCTTCAGACGCAGATAATCGCCGCATTCGAGGTAGTAGTCGGAGGCATTCGAGTAGTTCTGGTTGGCATCGTCGAGCCAGCTGATACGCGGGTGCCCCGACCGGACATTGTAGTTCCAGGCCTGAAGAATATCGGTAAACATATTGGAACCCGCCGCGCCATTGAGATAGGCATTCTGCCGGAAGAGGTTGTAGATATCGACACCGGCTACGCCCTGAAAGTAGAAGCTCAAATCAAAGCCCTTATACTCGACCGTACCGCCGAAGGCATACGTGAGGTCGGGCAGGTAAGAACCCATGAAGACGCGGTCATCGTTATTGATTTTGCCGTCATCGTTGGCGTCGATGAACTTGAAGTCACCGGGGCGGGCATTGGGCTGGATAAGCGCTCCGTCCTTCGTGTGGGCGTTGACTTCTTCATAGCTCTGGAAGATACCATCGGTGGCTATCAGGGCATAGGCATACCAGGGCTGGCCGATGTCGGAGCGCAGTTGGAGGCTGTGATCCATGCTTTCGTTGAGCGACAGCACCTCGCCGCGCACAGTGGCGGCATTGCCATAGACAGAGAAAGTTACATCGCCAAGGGTCTTGCGGTAGCGGGCGCTCAGCTCAAAGCCGGTATTCAACACCTTCCCTACATTGCCGCGCGGGTCTTCGGAGATGCCGGCCACAGAGGGCATACGCAGGTAGTCGATGAGGTCTTTGGTTGTTTTGCGGAACCAGTCGAACGACAGCTCGAGCTCGTTGTTGAGCAGTGTTACGTCAAGCCCTGCGCCGGTTTGCTCGGTGGTTTCCCAAATGACATCGCGGTTCGCAATCGTCCGCTGGTAGTCGCCGTAAACCGCCACATTGATGTCCTTGCCGAGGATGCCGGGGGTGCTCGTCTTGCCCAGCGGGGCGTTGTAGGAGTAGCGGGGCACCGACGAGCAGTCGCCCACGCGCCCCCAGCTGCCGCGCACCTTAAGGAGGTTGACAGCCGGGATATTGAAAAACTTCTCGGAGGATATTTTCCACGACCCCGAGAAGGCGGGAAACGTTTGGCCGTTGTTTTCGGGCGCCAGCTTCGAGGTGGCATCGTAGCGGACGCTGGCGGTTACAAAGTAGCGGTCATCGTAGGAGTAGCCGACACGGCCTAAGAGCGACAGCATCGACTCGTCCCAGATGCTTTCCGTCGGCCGGTACTTAGACCAGTCGCTGCCGTTGGTAAAAACAGTCGAATGCTCGTCCTCGCGGTCAAAGCCGGTGACGGTGGTGCCGTTCTCGCGGTGGTTCCTTGCCTGCATCGTATAGCCGGCAAGGGCGCTGACATGGTGTTTGTCGAACACGCCGCTGTACGCGGCCGTGCTTTCCCATAGCCAGTGGTTCTCCAGCGAGGTTGAGATGTAGCGCATATTTTCGGGGTTCGGGCGCCCGAGTTCCGGTATGAGCGCCGTAAATTCTTCATAGCGGCCGGAACTTGTCGAGGCCGTGAAATCCGATTTAATGATCAACCCCTTTACCGGTTTTAATTCCAGCGTAGAAGTGGAAAACAGCGCCGAAGTCGGGCGGTTTTGCCGCAGCCTGTTGAGCGAGGCCACCGGATTACGTCCGGCGCCATAGCCGGTGATATCCGACCAGCGCGGGGTGGTGCCGCCATAAAGCGGACTGCCGTCGTCGCCAAAGAGGAGGTTGCCGGCGCGGTCATATTCATACACCGTAGCCGAGGGCGGGTAGCCGAGGGCTTCTACGATATAGCTCTCGTGCGTGTTGGTGCGGATGCCGCCCTGCCCGTTGCTGTACTGGTAAGTCCCCTTTTGGGAGAAGGTCAGCCATTTGGCTATCTGAAAATCGACATTGAATTTGCCGTTCAACTGTTCCTTCCATGTATTTATCAGCAAGCCGTCGGTTTTATCATACGCAAACGAGGCAAAGGCCTTGAGCGTTTCGGAGCCGCCCGACAGCGACGCGGCGTAATGCTGTACCTGTCCGGTACGGAAAATCTCATCGAGCCAGTCGGTGCGGGTCCGCGTGCCGTAAGGATAGCGGCCGGCGTCGAACACGGCGGGCAGGGTCATGGCGGTGCCGGTAACGCCTATCACATCGCGCCAGACCTTGTTAAACTGCTCGGAGTTAAGCGCCGTCGGGAGCTTGGCGGCCTGCTGGAAATGATGCGACACATTGACATCGACCCGCACGTTCCCGGCGCGCGCCTTTTTGGTGGTAATAATGATAACGCCGCCGGAGCCTACCGACGCCCCGTAGATAGCCGCCGAAGCCGCGTCCTTGAGCACGGTGATACTCTCCACATCTTCCATGTTATAGGGGGCGCCGGGCACGCCATCGACCACCCAGAGGATGCCGTCGCTGTCGCGCGATCCCTTGCCGCGGATGTTGTAGCTCTGGCCGCTGAGGGGGTCGCCGCCGTCAAACTGCACCGTCAGGCCGGGCACCTGCCCCTGCAGCACGGAGGCGACGCTTGTCGGGCGGCTCTTCATGGTTTTATCGACAGCTACGGTGCTCACCGCCGTCGAGAGGTCGATTTTGCGGGTGTTGCCGTAGCCGATGGCGACCACTTCGGCGAGCCGGTACGCGTCTTCCTCCATCTGCACGTCAATCACGGTGCGGTCGCCGACGGGCAACTCCTGCGTCGCATAGCCGATGAAGGAGAACACCAGCACGGCGTCGGCGGCGAAAGTACCGGTGAGGGCGTACTGCCCGTCGGCGTCGCTGATGGCGGCGGTGTTGGTACCCTTAATGACGATGTTTACGCCCGGCAAGGCGCCGGAAGCGTCGGTTACCGTGCCGGTAAGGGTTCGCTGCTGTGCGGCGAGGCTCCCTGCGAGGGCAAGGAACAGGATGCCGCAATATATTTTTAAACTGCATGTATGTTGCTTATTTTTCATAATTCTATTACCGCTTTGCGGTTGTATTGTTTTTTGTATAAAATTGTTATCGGTTTATAATACGATTATTTCCATCATCTAACGTCTAACGTCTAAAGTCTAAAGTCTAACGTCTATCATTTAAAATATAACATCGCCGTTCCAACACCCAACGTCTATTATCTAAAATATAACATCGCTGTTCCAACACCCAATGTCTATCATCTAAAATCCAACGTCTGCTGTCCAACGTCCAACGTCTATCATCTAAAATCTAACGTCTAATGTCTAAAGTCTAACGTCTAATGTCTGCTATTTCTGTCCTTCATAAGAAATGATTACGGGCAGTCCCGGGCCGGTCATCTCGACGACGACATGGCCGGAGGCGTAGATGGTGCCGGTAACGTCCAACGGGCCAACGCTGGTGGTGCCCGAACCGGCGAGCGTGAAGCCGCTGCCGCTGCGCGCGACGGTGAGCGGGAAATCGACGACATCGAACGCCCCCAGGGGCGTCGTGGTGTGCGTTTCCCAGTGGACGGTGGTCTGGTTCCCGGCGGTGAGTATCATTACCACGTCGTTGCCGGTAATCGCGCCCATCCCCTGCGCCGAAACCGTGCCGGTGTAAGCGCCGGCGACAAGGGCTGCGAGGTCTTCCCGTTTTTGACCGATGTAGGTAACGTCCATCCCGTTGGCGTCGATGTGAATGATAAGACTGATAGCCCCCGTGGCGCTCACCGTCCCGCTGATGCTCACCGGCCCGAAGAGGGCCGTCGTCCCCGCCCCGGAGAGCGCATAGTCGCTGCCCGCACGCACGACGGTAACGGGGATGTCCATATCTAATGTCCCAAACGACGGCACAACGACGGTGGTGGTGAGCCGCGCGATGGCGCCTTCGGGCGTCAATACCAGTTCAATATCAGGCAACGTACCCATCATCGGGATGCCGACGGCGCCGTCATACGTCCCGGCCACCGCCTGCACGGGCGTCTGACCGCGCCGCGCGGTGAAGACCACCACAAGCGACTGGTCGTGCAGGTTAATATTCAGCGTCATGTTTCCGTCGGCGTCAATGGCGCCGGCGACCGACACCGCGCCCAAAGTCGATGTCCCCGCGCCGGAAATCGCATAGCCGCTGCCGTCGCGCAGCACATCCACTTCGATGTCCATACTCAGCGCCCCCATGCCCGTAACGGCGGTAGTCGCGAGCCGGACGGCATTGCCCGCCGCGGTCAGCGTAACTTCCACATCGGTGGCAATGGGCATGCCGCCCATCGTAACGTCGCCGACATAGGTACCGGCGACGGCCGCCGCCAGGTCATCGGGCACGCCGGCGACGGTAACCGCGACCTCGCCGCGCGCGTCGGCATTCGAGTAGGCCGTAACAAGCACAGTAGCCGTTCCGGGCGCCACCGCCGTGATAAGGCCATTGACAACCGTAGCCACCCGCTCATTGAGGCTGCGCCACGCCACGGCGGTATTGCCGGCGTCGGCAGGAAAAACGGCAGCCGAGAGTAGCTGCGACTCGCCGGGGTCGAGCGTAATGGCTCTCTCACTGACGACAACCTGCGCGGCCACAGCCGGGTACGCAGGCTCCTCTTCGCAGCCGAAGCACAGCCCCGATAAGAGCAGCAGAAGCAACCCGCTGCGCTTTTTTACATTCTTTTTCAAGTTTCTTTTCATAACTCTTTTCTTTTTTTTTATTGTTTAAGATTTCGATTTAATTTAAAATCGCGGCAAAGGTACGAAAAAAAAATTACGAATTACGAATTACGAATTACGAAATGTTAAATTTTTTGGACGATAGACGGAAGACGGAAGACAATAGACGGGCGACGGAAGACAATAGACGGAAGACGGAAGACAATAGACCCGTGCGGTGGGTACGGCAGTATATATAATAGGGCGTTGGGGAAGGGCGGCGGGGATGGTGTTATATATAATAATGCGTTGCTACCCGCTCCTTGACGCCGCAACATTATTATAGCCAGCCGGGCAGCGTCGATTTGACGCGTCCTCTACTAATAGCTCCGCTGCGCATTTCTACATCGGCTGCGCGCAAATCGAGCGGCTTTATTTTGCTTTCCAGCTTATCGTCTTCACTCCCGCTACTACTTTTTCTTCCCGACGACGTCGAAAACAAAAAAGACATGCTACTTTCGTCTCCCGACGACGTCGAGACATCATCCGACATAGTACTTTTTGTTCCCGACGACGTCGGGAACAAAAAAGACATGCTACTTTCGTCTCCCGACGACGTCGGGAACAAAAAAGACATGCTACTTTCGTCTCCCGACGACTTCGGCGTGAAAAAGCAGTATAGCTTTTTATGTCCCGATGGAGTTGTAATGGGAATGTACAGGAGGAGTTGTTTCGGCGATGCGGTTTACGTAATTAATGCGCAGCGGCTCGTAATTCGCAATTCGTAATTCGTAATTCATCCGGCGGTAGCCGGATGCCGCAATTCGTAATTCGTAATTACATCACAGCGTGTAGGCGAGCTTGAGGAGGTTTTCGGTTGATTTGGTTTCGACCCTCGGCAGGTAATCGTAGTGGGAGTTACGGAAGTGGAACCGCTGCTCTGCGCTCAGGCGGATGCGGCTCGAAACGCGCAGCCCTGTCTCTATGCCGACTATTCCGAGCAGCGTGTGCCCCTTATTCCCCTGCGCGTTTACGTAGTCGGCATCGGCGTTGTCGGGCAGGCCGTTTATCTCGATGTCGGCAGAGCCATAGCCCCGA
>JAISXF010000066.1 GCA_031270845.1 Prevotellaceae bacterium | reverse complement strand
GGTAAGGTTGCTAATCGTCGGAACGGCCTGTACGGTCAGCGCCCAGCTGCCGGTCGAGGCAATGGGGGTAATGTTGCACGTCTGGTCGTTGGCCTTGCGGGTATAGGTATGCGTGCCGGCGGCGGCGGCGTCGGAGGCCGGCGGAGTATAGTTTTCGCCTGTGGCGCCGGAAATTAATACGCCGTCTTTATACCACGAGTAGGTAAGATTATTATCGCCGCCGCTGAAGGGCGTAATGCTGTTGATGGCTCCCGGCGTGCCGCCGGCACAAATGGTTTCGCCGGTCGAAAGAATTTCGCCTGCGGCAAATGCCGTATTCCGTACGAAGCCCGGGCAGCCCGTGGCGTCGGTGATGTCCGTAACGCACGTGCCGGGGGCGAAGGTGTGGGTATTTTCGGTGATTGTATTATTAATAATAAAGGGCGTCGTGCCTTTGAGTGTATAACCGCCGCCGGCGTTGAGCGTGGCGTTGGGCGGCCAGTCCGACGCATAGACGCAGGCGTTGAAGCGTTCGTTCACCGGAGCGTCGAGTGTAACCCGGATGGTGGTGTTCAGTGTCGCCAGGCCATGCCCGTCGAGAAAGAACCCGCGCCCGGGCAGCGTTGAGGTGATAAGGGTTCCGGCGCCGGAGGTAATCATGGCGACGGTAATCGACGCCGGCGTCCATGCCCCGGTCGAGCCGTCGGCGTTTACGATGCGATAGTCGGCGAAAAGCCATATCGAGTCGCGGTGGTTGGGTGTTGCCGAGGGCGGGGCAGTCCAGCTGATGTCGAAGGTTAGTGTCGGCGTGGCGCCGGTGGTCTGGCTTAAATTGGATACATGTACGGAACCCTGTCCCCATGCTATAGAGAGGGATAAAAACAGGGCGGAGAAGAATAAAATAATTTTTTGCATACGTGAAATTTTTTGTTATATGTTTTATGTTAACTCATAATTTACGGCTTATCGTGTACGGTTTCAGGCAGTATGGTGATGTATTTTAGTTCCGATAATATATATTATCGGAAGTAGCCACCAAACATAAACAAAAAGAAGTATTTACAACGCGATGTACAGAAAAAACGCAAAAAGGCAGTCAGGAATGGCGCGCAACGAAAATCCACAGCAAAACGATGGTAATACGTTTGCCATGATTAATTTGAAAAAAATGTCGGGGGGTTCTTTTAAGAAGACTTTGGAACAATTAATAACTGGTTCCGATAATATATATTATCAACACCGAATGCAAAGGTAGTTAATCTTTGGGATATGCAAAAAAAGTTGTCTAAAGGGGGATTTTTTTTATCTGAACTTTGATTTGTGTAAATTTTTTGATTGATGTGGTTACTTGCGGGCATTAACCATTAACGATTAACAATTAATTCCGTACTTTTGCAGTCCGTTAGTTAAAAAAATAAAACACACAAGCGTATGCACATCATTCAACCTCCTGCCGATACAGACAGGGCTGCCGTCCGGGCTGCGCAGAAACAGGACTGCGAACCGGCGCCGGCGCCGGCGCTTTATTCCGTTATTGTGCCGGTTTACAACCGTCCCGACGAAATGGCGGAACTGCTCGACAGCCTCGCGCAGCAGAAAGGCGGCGTGGCGTTTGAAATCCTGATTGTGGAAGATGCCGCCGCCGCCCCCTGCGATAAAACTGCCGCCGCATACGCCGACCGGCTGGCGGTGCGTTACTTCAACGTGCCCGGCACCGACCGCAGCTACCGGCGCAACTATGGTATGCAACAGGCACGGGGCGATTATTTTATTTTCTTCGATTCCGATTGCGTAATCCCGCCGCACTATTTCGCCAGTCTCGATGGCCGGCTGCGGGCGCATTACAGCGACTGTTTCGGCGGCCCCGACGCCGCCCACGAATCGTTTAACCGCGTCCAAAAAGCCATTAATTATGCGATGACCTCGTTCTTTACCACCGGCGGCATCCGCGGCGGCGGGCGGCAGATGGAGAAATTCAAACCCCGCACCTTCAACATGGGCTTCTCGCGGGCGGTGTTTGAAACGGTCGGCGGCTTTCGCGACATGTTCGGCGAGGACATCGACCTCTCTATCCGCATTGCCCGTGCGGGATTCCGCACCGCGCTCTTCCGCGAGGCCTTTGTGTACCATAAGCGGCGGGTCAGTTTCAAAAAGTTTTTTAAGCAGATATACCACTTTGGCATCGCCCGCGTAAACCTCGGCATCATCCACAAAGGGTCGCTCAAAGCGGTACATACTTTTCCGGCGTGCTGCCTGCTGGGCGGTGCGGCGATTGCGGCGCTGGCCGTCGGCTTCTCGTACTGGTGGCTGGCGCTGCCGGCGGCCTATGTCCTGCTGCTATACTGCGACGCCCTGTACAAAACCGGCAGCCCGGCAACGGCAGCGCTGGCCGTATGGGCGTCGGGCATCCAGATTGTCGCCTACGGGTGGGGGTTCCTGCAATCGTTTGTTCAAAAGGCGGTCTTCCGGCGGGGGATGGAAGACAGCGAAACGCTAAAGCGGATATATTCGTAGGCGAGGCGCGTAATGCAAAATAAAAGTTGTACTTTTGTAACCGAAATTTTAACCAGTGCCGATTAACGTTAACTTTAACTTTAACTTCAACAGATCAAAAAATGGGAACAATAACGTCTATGATTCGCGTTCGCATGAGCGCACACGACGCCCACTACGGCGGTAATCTCGTCGATGGGGCAAAGATACTGCAACTGTTCGGCGACGTAGCGACCGAGCTCTTAATTACACACGACGGCGACGAGGGGCTGTTTTGCGCCTACGACAATGTCGAATTTTTAGTGCCTGTATATATCGGCGACTTTATTGAAGCCGTAGGCGAAATTACGCACATCGGAAAAACCTCCCGCAAGATGCGCTTCGAAGCGCGGAAGGTCATTATTTCGCGCATCGCCATCAGCACATCGGCGGCCGACGTGCTCGACGAGCCGGTTGTGGTGTGCCGCGCCAGCGGGACATGCGTAGTGCCTGTCCCCTGTCAGCGAAAACGGAAAACGAACAGGTAATGATTTTTTATTAAAAAACAGCTCTTTAATTCAACTCGCGCTTGCATTATCGGCAGGCGTTGCGGGCGGTGGCGCGTTCCTGTCGTGTACTCCCGCTCTACACACTGTTTCTGTTTGCATCGAAGGACTGGGCAACGATACGGTGTTTATCCGGCATTTTGCCATCGTCGATTAAACTGACGGCGAAAGGGTAGGGGATACCCTTGTGACCGACCGCAGCTGCTTTGTATATGACATCGCAGGCTCCGTCCCAACCGCCGTGTACATCCACTTCGCCTCCTTATTTGCCCGCGCCAGCGGCGAACTCTTCTTAGTGGTATCGCCGGACGAGCTGTTACAACAGGGTGTCGGGTAGAAGGTAACCAATCGTCGTTCTCAAGATTTATATACGCTTCATTTTTTGCAACGGTCGTTGTCCGGGCGGACAAAGGGTCGTTGTCACGGGCGAACAACGGGTCGATGTTACGGGCGTGAGGATGCGAATGGTTAGCGAGCGTGGGCATGGCCTGTTGTCTGAACGTTGATTTGTATGATTGCCGGCATAGCCACCTGCACCGTCCCGATACAGGGTAAAGACCATTCGTAATTCGTAATTCATCCGGCCTAACCCGGAGGCCGTAATTCGTAATTAAAAAAGCGCTTCTGCCACCACGAAGTTACTGCCACCTATATATATAATCTCGTCATTGCGGGCTTGCTCTCGGGCGGCGGCAAGCGCCTCGCCGACGTGCGGGAAAGGCTCTCCCTGCAGGCCTGCGGCAAGGCATTGGGCGGTCAGGCGCGTGGCGTCGAGGGCGCGTGCGGTGGCGGCCTGCGTGAAATAATAGCGCGCATGGCGCGGCATGAGCGGAATAATACGCCCCAAATCCTTATCGGCCATGACCCCGAATACGATATGCAGCGGTCGGTTCATGCCGGCTAATTGCCTGAACACACAGTTCAGCCCGTGGGCATTGTGGCCGGTATCGCAGACTGTGAGCGGGGCATGTGCGAGTATTTGCCAGCGTCCCTGCAGTCCGGTGAGGCGGACGGTTTGCTTCAATGCCGAGAGGATGGATTCGTCCGGAATACGGATTGGCGGCACGATGGCATGGCGCAGGCAGTCGATAGCCGTCAACACCGTTCGGAGGTTGGCCTGCTGGTAGTCGCCGCACAGGTCGAGGGTGAGCGTGAGGGCGGTCTCCGGCGCGCCGGCAAACGAACAGCGGAACGTCTGTCCGCTTGCGCCGTCATGGCCGACGGGCGTTACATGCACATGACGGTCGGCATACCGCAACGGCGCCTGCTGCTCGTGCGCAATGGCGGCGAATACCGGCGCCGTGTCGGCGCTGTATTCGCCGATAATGACCGGTGTCTGCGGCTTAATGATGCCGGCTTTTTCGCGGGCAATCAGCGCCGGGCTGTCGCCCAGATGCTCGGTATGGTCGAAGGCGATATTGGTAATGATGCTCAGCACAGGCCGGATGATATTCGTGGCATCGAGCCGGCCGCCCATGCCTGTTTCGATGACGGCTACGTTCACCCGTTGTTGGGCGAAATAATCGAATGCCATTGCCGTTGTCATTTCAAAGAACGACGCCTGCTCTTCTTCGAGCCGTTGCCGGTAGCGGTTGACAAAATCGAGTACCGCTGCTTCGGTGATGCACTGCCCGTTGATTCGGATACGTTCGCGAAAGTCCTTCAGGTGTGGCGACGTATATAGCCCCACCCGCAAGCCCGCCTGTTGCAGCGCTGCCGCCAGCATGTGCGCCACCGATCCTTTGCCGTTTGTGCCGGCCACGTGGATACTGCGGAATGCCCGGTGCGGATGCTCGAAATACCGGTCGAGAGCCTCCGGCGTTGCCAGACTGGCTTTGTAGGCGATATTTCCTACCTGCTGGTACATCGGAAGGCGGGCGAAAAGATAGGCCGTCGCCCCGGCGTATGTTGTAAAATACATATTAATAGTTAATAGTTAATGGCTGTTACCTCGCCTGTCGCCGTTCATCGTTCATCGTTTATCGTTCATCGTTCTTTTTCCATTCTCCGACTTCCAAATCGCGGATATTTCCGTGTTCGAGAATGAGGCGGATGGCGGTACGGACTTTATGTATTCCGTAGATACCGGCTGCGCCGGGATTGATATGCAGCAAGTGCAGGGACGGGTCGTTGATTACTTTCAGGATATGCGAATGCCCGGCGATAAAGAGTTTTGGCGGATGGCTTCGCAGGGCTGTCCACACGTTGGGGTCGTACCGTCCCGGGTAGCCGCCGATGTGTGTCATCAGCACCTCGATGTCTTCGACTGTAAAGCGGGCTGTCTGCGGATAGGCGGCCCGCACGTCGGCGCCATCGACATTACCGTACACGGCGCGCAGGGGTTTGAAGGCGGCGATTCTGTCGGCTACTGCCAGCGAGCCGATGTCGCCCGCGTGCCATAGTTCATCGACATCGGCGAAGAAGCGCCGTAACGGCTCGTCAAAGCAGTGATGCGTATCGGAGAGAATGCCTATCTTTTTCATTTGAATTACGAATTACGTTACCTTCTTAATTCAAAATTCTGCCCAAGGTATTTCCGTCGCACTTCGGGGTTTTCGGCCAGTTCTTCGGCGGTGCCGCTTTCGAGGATTGAGCCGTCGAAGAGCATATAGGCGCGGTCGGTGATGGCCAGTGTTTCGTGTACATTATGGTCGGTGATGATGATGCCGATGTTTTTATCCTTCAATTTCGATACGATGGTTTGAATATCTTCGACGGCAATCGGGTCAACGCCGGCAAAGGGTTCATCGAGGAGGATAAATTTGGGGTCGATGGCTAAGCAGCGAGCAATTTCGCACCGGCGGCGCTCCCCGCCCGAAAGTTGAATCCCCTGACTCTTGCGCACCTTCTGGAGCCCAAATTCCTCGATGAGCTGTTCGAGCCGCTCGTGGCGCTCGTCTTTGTTTTTGTTTTTGGTTTCCATCACGGCCAGCAGGTTGTCTTCGACCGACAGCTTACGGAACACCGACGCCTCCTGTGCCAGATACCCCAGTCCGTTTTGCGCCCGGCGGTACATCGGCTCTTTGGTAATATCCTTATCGTCTAAATAAATTTGTCCGCTGTTGGCTTTTATCAGGCCGACCAGCATGTAGAATGTGGTTGTTTTACCGGCGCCGTTAGGCCCGAGCAGGCCGACTATCTCGCCCTGCCGCACTTCAATTGATACGCCTTTGACGACCGTCCGCGAACCGTATTTTTTTACTAAATCCTTACAGTGTAACAGCATGTTTTTTTATGATTAATGGTTAATTTAACTTTCGACGCCTTCGCGGAGCAGGTCATGGAGGTGTACCATGCCGGCGTAGCGTCCCTTCGAGAGGACAATGAGCTGTGAGATTTCGTTCGCCTCCATCTTCTCGACGGCGGCGGAGGCCAGCGTTTCGGCATCGACTGTTTTGGGGTTGCCGGCCATGATGTCCTGCGCCGTGAGGGTGTCAAAACGCGGGCTTTTTTCAATCATCCGGCGCACGTCGCCGTCGGTAACGATGCCGACGACGTCGCCCCGCGTATCGACTACGGCCGTTGCTCCGAGCCGGTTTTCCGAAATGGTGATAATGGTTTGCTGGATGGAAGCGTCGGGGCTCACCTGCGGGCGGCGCGATTTATCGACCACGTCGCCAACGCGCAGGTATAGCCGTCGCCCTAACGAGCCGCCCGGGTGTATTCGGGCAAAGTCCTGCGACGTGAACCCCCGCAGCCGCATCAGGCAAATGGCCAGCGCGTCGCCTATTACCAGCTGGGCGGTGGTGCTTGTCGTCGGCGCCAGATTGCAGGGGCAGGCTTCTTCGTCAACCGTCGCGCGAAGCACATAGTCGGCCTGCTGCGCGAGGTAGGAATGCACGTCGGAGACAACGGCTATCAACGTGTTCCCCCGCTGACGAATCAGCGGAACAAGCGCTTTGATTTCCGCCGTATGGCCGCTCTTCGACAGGCATACGACAATATCATGCGGCTGGACAATGCCCAAATCGCCGTGAATGGCATCGGCGGCGTGCATAAAAATGGCCGGCGTGCCGGTAGAGTTAAAAGTGGCGACTATCTTTTGTGCAATAATGGCGCTTTTGCCGATTCCGGAAACCACCACTCTGCCCTCCGTTTTGTATAGTAATTCTACAGTCTGTGTAAAATTTTCATCAATAAAAGAAGCGAGTTTTTGTATGCTATCTGCCTCCTTTTCAATAATTCTAATAGCTTCCTGTGCGATGTCTGCCGTGTTGTTCATAAAAAATAAATTTGGCTATATTTTAAACTTGTTGTAATTTAGTGGTGCAAAGATAGGGAAAAGAACCAAGTTTTCGTATCATATTGCAGTAATCATGGTACCATCCGACAATTTTTTATACGAACAGTTAAAAATGTATTTCGGCTTCAATACCTTTAAAGGACAGCAGGAAGCCGCAATCCGCAGTATTCTGGCAGGGCAGGATACTTTTGTGCTCATGCCTACCGGCGGCGGCAAATCGCTCTGCTACCAGTTGCCGGCGCTGATGCTGAAAGGCACGGCTATCATCGTTTCGCCGTTGATTGCGCTGATGAAAAACCAGGTCGATGCCATTCGGGGCTTTATTGTCGATAATAACGATATTGCCCACTTCCTCAATTCGTCGCTGCACAAGCCCCAGCTCCTCGAGGTGCGCACAGCCCTGCTCTCCGGCCTGACAAAGCTGCTCTACGTCGCCCCCGAATCGCTGATTAAGGAAGAAAATATCCAGCTTCTCAAGCAACTGCACATCTCGTTCTACGCTATCGACGAAGCGCACTGCATTTCGGAATGGGGGCATGACTTTCGCCCCGAATACCGACGCCTGCGGACGATTATCAACGACATCGGCCCCGCGCCAATTATCGCCCTCACCGCCACCGCCACCCCCAAAGTGCAGAACGATATTCAGAAGAACCTCGGTATGCTGAAGGCGAACCTCTTCAAGGCCTCCTTTAACCGCCCGAACCTCTATTATGAAATCCGTCCGAAGACTAACACCGACAGGGAAATCATTAAGTACATCAAAAACAATCCGGGCAAGTCGGGCATTATTTATTGCCTGAGCCGGAAGAAGGTCGAAGAGCTGGCCGACGTCCTGCGGGTGAACGATATTAAAGCGCTGCCGTACCATGCGGGCATGGACGCGCATACGCGGTCAAAGCACCAGGACAGTTTTTTGATGGAAGACGTCGATGTCATCGTCGCCACCATCGCCTTTGGCATGGGCATCGACAAGCCCGACGTCCGCTTTGTCATTCATTACGATTTTCCCAAAAGTCTCGAAGGCTACTACCAGGAGACCGGCCGTGCCGGGCGCGACGGCGGCGAGGGGAACTGCATCGCCTTTTACAGCTATAAAAATGTGCAGCGGCTGGAAAAATTCATACAGGGCAAGCCCCTCGCCGAGCAGGAAATCGGAAAACAGCTCCTCTTTGAGACCGTCGCCTACTCCGAAACCGGCTCGTGCAGACGCAGGGTGCTGTTGAATTACTTCGGCGAAGAGTACCCCGACGAGCCTTGCGATAACTGTGATAACTGCCTGCATCCAAAGCCGTTGTTTGAGGCGCAGGCGAGCCTCATCGCCGTCCTTAAAACGGTTACTGCGCTGCTCGAAAAGTTTAAAATCGACCATATTGTGAATATCATCACGGGCACGCTCACGTCCGTCGTTAAGTCGTATCACCATCACCAGCTGCGCGAGTTCGGCTGCGGCGCGAGCAAGCCCCATGCCTTCTGGCATACTGTCGTCCGTCAGGCGTTAGTGCTTCATTTTCTGGAAAAAGAAATCGAAAACTACGGGTTGATTAAGATTACCGACACCGGCCTGGCCTACCTCCGGTCGCCGTACCCGATTATGCTCCCCGAAGACCATGAATACGTTGCGGAAGACGACGAGGACGACTTCTTCCTCGGCTTCTCGAGGTCGAACGGCGGTTTCGACGAGGAGCTTTTTCTCATCCTCAAGGCGCAACTGCACGACCTCGCGCACAGGCTCGACATCCCCCCCTACGCGATATTTCAAGACCCCTCGTTGGAGGACATGTGCATCCAGTTTCCAATCACCGTCGAGGAGCTGAAAAACTGCCATGGCGTAGGCGAAGGCAAAGCCAAAAAGTTCGGAGAGGAATTTGTGGCGATTATTAGAAAATATGTGGACGACAAGGAAATTGAACGCCCGCAGGAGATGGTCGTGCGCTCGCTTATTAACCGCTCGAGTCTCAAGGTGCATATCATTCAGAGCATCGACCGCAAGGTCATGCTCGATGACCTCGCCATGTCGAAGGGCATGGACATGCGGCAGTTACTTGATGAAATTGAAGTCATTGTCAGCTCCGGCACAAAAATTTCGGTGGACTATTTTATCAAACAGACCATCGATGACGACAAGGTTGATGACATTTACGAATACTTTTACCACGAAGCCGAGTCCGATTCGCTCGACGACGCCATCGACGCCCTCGGTGGCGATTACACGGAAGAAGAAATTCGCTTGGTGAGGCTAAAATTCATGTCCGATGTCGGACAGTAAGCCCTTACAGTAAGCCATTTACCCCACAGAGTAAGCCATTTACCCCGCAGAGTAAGCCATTTATCCCACAGAGTAAGCCATTAAACCCGCAGAGTAAACCATTACGCCCGCAGAGTACTTCACGCGGGCGTTATTGCGCATGGCCAATCAGCCGATGCGCTTTTTTCATTTTAAAATAAGAACTCCCTGCCAAAGAAAGGACGCTTCCTGCCAAAGAACGGACACTCTCTGCGCATCCCGGAACAGAATGCGCTTTTCGTTTCCGGGAACAAGACTTTCGTTTCCGGGAACCAAGCTTTGGTTCCCGGGTACCAAACTTTGGTTCCCGGGTACCAAAGTCAGATATTGAACTGTAAACAATAAATATTGAACTACAAATAATGCGTGTTAAACTATAAACCTTAAATGTTTAACGATGAACTATGAACGATGAACGATGAACTATGAACGATGAACTATAAACAATGCGTGTTAAACTACAAAAAAAAACGGTGAGCGTTCACCGTTCACCGTTCATCGTTCATAGTTCATCGTTCAACGCAGAGCGTTCATACTTCATACTTCATACATCATACATCATTGTTCATGCGGTGTTCCGGTATCGCTTCGCGGGATTTAAAAAAAATATGTATCTTTGCCGCCTCAATTAATAACAAGTAAACGCATATCACTATGGCACGCGAGCAAGAACAACAATTGGCAACCAGCAATATCAACCGGATTTGCCAGGGTACGGAAATCATTGGGAATATCAAAACATCGGGCGACATCCGGTTAGACGGAGTGCTGGAAGGAAACATTGTTTCGACCGGCAAAATTGTCATCGGCAACGCCGGTAAAACGAAAGGCGAAATCAATTGCCGGACAGCCGACATCTTCGGCTTTGTCGATGGCCTGCTGGATGTTTCGGAGATTGTAAGCCTCAAATCTTCGGCAACCGTCAAAGGCACAATCACGACGGCAAAAATCAGTATTGAGGCCGGCGCCGTATTCAATGGCACCTGCACGATGCCCGAACCGCCCAAAAGCCCTGCGCCGCAGAAAAAAGGATAATATGGCCGGTACGGAATATTCCCTTATTTCATACAACGTAAACGGCATCCGTGCCGCTATTTCCAAACACTTTTACGACTGGCTGCGCGCCGAAAATCCCGACATCGTATGTCTGCAGGAAACCAAAGCGCAGCCCGGGCAGATTGACCATGCGCTTTTTGAACAGTTAGGCTATCGCTGCGCGTTTCATTCCGCCCAGCGCAAAGGCTACAGCGGTACGGCCATCCTCTCCAAACCGCCGCCCGATGCGGTCGCGTACGGCATCGGCGATACCGGTTTCGACAGCGAAGGCCGCCTCATCCGCGCCGACTATGGCGACGTAACGCTTATTTGCTCCTATTTCCCGTCGGGTACCATGGGCGATGTCCGGCAGGCATTTAAAATGCAATACTTGGCTACGTTTTTTCAATATATTGAACGCCTTCGGCGATTGCGGTCGAAGATCATCGTAACCGGCGATTTCAATATCAGTCATAAACCGATTGACATCAACAGTCCGAAGGCACATGAGAAAATATCCGGATTTCTACCCGAAGAACGGGCATGGATGGACGAGTTTGCCGCCGCCGGATTTATCGACACCTTCCGTGTCTTTCACCCCGACGAAGCGGAACGGTACAGCTGGTGGAGCCATTGGGCAAAGGCGCGGGAACGGAATGTCGGCTGGCGGCTGGATTATTTCTGGGTTACCGACAACCTGCGCGACAGCCTCTCGGATGCCGACATTTTAGACCATGTCGTTCACTCCGACCATTGTCCGGTTACGCTGCGCATCCGGTTTTAACCGGACTGCCGCCGGCTACTTAAACCGGTAATAATCCGTATTCAAAAATTCGATGGCGCCGGTATTGACAGCGCCCTGCTCCCCAATTTTAAACCACGCGCCGAGGGCTTCCTGCCCGTCGGCAGGCTGCAGTATCCGAATCGACTGCGCCGGCGTGCCGCCACCGGCCAGCAGGACTATTTTCTCCCCCGTATCGCGGTTGACGGCCATATCGAGCACCATCACGGCGACGTTGTCGCGAAGCAGCAAATCGCCCGGCGCGAGGTCGTCGGGGGCGACGGATTCAATGTCGTCGCGCACGGTCTGGAAATCGCTGTACTGGAAAATAAAGTCGAGGTAACGGCGGAATGTACGGTATTGTTGCGGATTGTAGGGGGTTTTAGTCCAGTAGGCGCGATTATCGACGATAATGTTCA
Organism: Prevotellaceae bacterium; assembly: GCA_031270845.1. Taxonomy (GTDB): domain Bacteria; phylum Bacteroidota; class Bacteroidia; order Bacteroidales; family UBA932; genus JAIRKX01. The sequence continues at coordinate 7,067 of JAISXF010000066.1, read as the reverse complement.
TCCCTTGCGCCCATTGCTGGTAGGGGATGGCGTTGCCGTTGCGAATATGAAACCGGATGGTAGAGAAACGTTGCTGTTCAAATAAATATTCCGCCCAAATCCGCATCAGCGACTGGACGGAGCGTTGCCAGTCCCGGCTTCCTGTTTCGATGTCAAGAATAGCGGCCGGAGAGGACTTTTCATCCGTTTTTACCGTTTCGTTCGCATAATTTTTGACCGGAGAACCTTCGGGCAACAGCGGCAGATGGCGTAGAAACGAATAAAACGAATGCTCCGGCGCTTCCGTGCGTTCATAGGGCTTCGGCGTCTCAAAGCGCGCCGCCACCGCCGCCTTATTCTGACGAATCGGGGTCTGCCCGCGGCTGCCGACCGGAACCAGGCACAACAAAATAAAAAAGATATAATATTTCCGAACTTTCATTTTATATGCAAAGGTAGGAATATATATTGACTTTTTAAAAACCAATTATAATGGTGTTTTTATCAGTTCCTTGCACCGCGAAAAAACCGGCGCGCAGGCCGATAAATTAACACTTTTTAACAGAAATTAAGAAAGCTTTAAGAAGATAATCCTTCATCCGGCAATAAGTCGGGGCGCAGGGTTTTGGTTCGCTGCAGCGCTTGCTCGTCGTGCCATTCGGCAATTTTCTGGTGATTCCCCGACAGCAGCACCTCCGGCACGCACCAGCCGTTAAACGTTTCGGGGCGGGTATATACCGGCGGCGCCAGCAGCCCGTCCTGAAACGAATCGGTGAGCGCCGAGGTTTCGTCGGAGATAACGCCGGGAAGAAGCCGCACAATGGCATCGACCAGCACGGCCGCCGCCAGCTCGCCGCCGCTCAATACATAATCGCCGATAGAAATTTCCTTTGTAATCAGATGTTCGCGAATGCGATGGTCAATGCCTTTATAATGCCCGCAGAGGACGATGATATTGGTCAGCAGCGACAGCCGGTTTACGCCCTGTTGCGTCAGCCGTTCGCCGTCGGGCGAGAGATAGATAATCTCGTCGTACGTGCGTTCGCCTTGCAGTTGTCGGATGCAGGAAAAAACCGGTTCAATCATCAGCACCATGCCGGCCGTGCCGCCGAAGGCATAGTCGTCGGTCTGCCGGTAGCGTCCCTTGCCATACTCGCGCAGGGGGTGGATGTGGATTTCGGCGGCGCCCCTGTCCTGTGCCCGTTTCGGGATAGAATATCCCAACGGGCTTTCCAGCAGTTCGGGCACTGCCGTCAATATGTCGATGCGTATCATGGGACAAGTTTACGGAATATTCAAAAGCGCCACCATAAAATGCGGCTGTTCTAAAATGAACGGACGATAATCTTATATCTTTTTCAAGATAATCGAGGCATTGTGCCCTCCGAAGCCAAACGTATTGCTCAGCGCAATGCGGACATCGCGTTGCTGCATTTTGTTGAGCGTAAGATTGAGGCGGTAGTCGATATTTTCGTCTTCCGTTTCAAAATTAATGGTCGGCGGAATAACGCTTTGCCGAATCGCACAGATACAGGCCAGCGCTTCTACCGCACCGGCGGCGCCGAGCAAATGGCCGGTCATTGATTTGGTCGAACTGATATTTAGCTTGTAAGCATGGTCGCCAAATACCGATTTCACGGCCTTCAGTTCTGCCGGGTCTCCTACGGGAGTTGCCGTTCCGTGCACGTTGATGTAATCTACTTCTTCGGGACTGATGCCGGCATCTTCCAGCGCCGCTTTCATCGACAGGATAGCGCCCAGCCCGTCGGGATGCGATGCGGTGATGTGGTACGCATCGGCCGACATGCCGCCGCCGATAACTTCCGCATAGATTTTTGCACCGCGTGCCAGGGCGTGTTCATATTCTTCAAAGACCAAGCCTCCGGCGCCTTCGCCCATTACAAACCCGTCGCGCGTCTTGTCAAACGGGCGCGAAGCGGTTTTATAATTTTCGTTATTGGTCGAGAGGGCTTGCATAGCATTGAAGCCACCTACACCCGCTTCACTCACCGACGCTTCGGAGCCGCCTGCGATAATAGCATTGGCTTTACCTAACCGGATTAAGTTGAATGCATCACACATGGCGGTCGTCGAAGAAGCGCAAGCCGATACGGTTCCGTAATTCGGGCCGCGAAATCCGTATTTCATGGAGATATGACCGGCGGCAATATCCGAAATCATTTTGGGAACGAAGAAAGGACTGTAGCGCGGTACAAAGTTGCCCAGCACATAGTTCTTCACTTCCTCAAAAAAGGTTTGGATACCGCCAATTCCCGAAGCCCAAATCACGCCTACGCGGTCGTGATTTATAGCTTCGGCATTGATTCCGGCATCCTGTACGGCTTCGCTGGCCGCAGCCAGCGCATATTGCGCGTACAGGTCCAGCTTGCGGGCTTCCTTACGGTCGAACCCAAAAGCGGCGGCGTCATAGTTTTTTACTACGCAGGCGAACTTCGTTTTAAAAAGTGCGGTATCAAAATACGTAATCAACTCAGCGCCGCTTACTCCCTTCAAAAGATTCGTAAAATAGTCCTCAATACAATTCCCCAGTGGATTAATCGTCCCCAAGCCGGTAACTACTACACGTTTTAATTCCATAAATATTTTTTTTGGTTAACACTAAACCCTGCGTTCAGGATCCCGGAACAATTACTGCGCGCTTTGCTGTTCAATATACGCAATAGCATCGCCCACTGTACCGATTTTTTCCGCCGCATCATCGGGGATCGTGATTCCGAATTCTTTTTCAAATTCCATAATCAACTCGACGGTGTCCAACGAATCGGCGCCAAGGTCATTTGTAAAACTTGCGGTAGGGGTTACTTCATTTTCGTCAACACCTAATTTGTCCACAATAATTTCTTTTACTTTTGCTGCAACATCTGCCATAATAATAAAATTTTAGTTAATAAATCTAATTTTTTAAATGTTCTTTTTTAAATTTCGGATGCAAAGGAAATACTTATTTCTGGAATACCAAAATTTTTTGTCTTATTTTTGTCGGCACAAAAGTAGTGCTTTTTTTTAATTTCGACAAATTTTTACTTATTATCTTTGCATAAATAATTTTATCACAGCTCTATGAATTTCATAAGCATTCTTGCATCAGGGGCGGGCACCAACGCCGAAAATCTGATGACGTTTTTTAAAAAACATGCATCCATTCGGGTCGGACTGGTGCTTACAAACAATCCGACAGCCGGCGTTATCGACCGGGCAAAGCTGGCCGGCGTGCCGGTAAAGACATTCGACCGGCACGATTTTTACGAAAGCGAAACCGTGCTGGCCGCCCTGCGCGCATATCGCACAACGCATATTGTACTGGCCGGCTTCCTTTGGCTCGCGCCCGGGTACCTGATAGAAAAATACCCCGTCCTGAATATTCATCCGGCCTTGCTGCCGGCATACGGGGGAAAGGGGATGTATGGGATGCGCGTCCACCGCGCCGTGGTTGCCAACAGGGACGCCCAAACGGGCATTACGGTGCACAGGGTCGATGCCGAATACGACAGGGGGGGCATTATTTTTCAAGCCACCTGCCCCGTCGCGCCCGACGATACGCCGGAGCAGTTAGCCGCAAAAGTACATGCGCTGGAATATCTGCATTTCCCGCGCGTGGTGGAACAATGGATTACGGGGCATTCCTGCGGCGGATGAAAGAAGCGCTGCGAGCGATGAAAGGATGAAAATAGATGAAAGGAAGCGCAGGCGGTAGCGCTTAATCGTAATGTCGAGACCTGACCGCTTGCCTGCGGGGTACAGGCAACGCTTAATTCGTAATTCGTAATTGCACCGTTTTGCCGTCGAACACGGCGTATTCGCCGCCTTCGATCCATTCTCCCAGTACCGTCAGCAGCGTGTTTTCGCCGAGCGGGTATTGGACGGGCGTATGGCGATGCCCGAAGATATAATGATGTACGGGAGGGGTGGCGACATGCCGGCGCAACAGCTGTACGGTTGTTTCCTGTTCTCCCCCGAAGGGTTTGGCCAGTTCCTTCGACAGGCGGTTGCGGTGCGACCAGCGGTGCGCCCACGCCAGCCCCCAGCGCGGATGAATGGCGCGGAAACAGCGTTGTAAAAAACGGTTGGTAAACAGCGCCCGAAGCAAACTCCGGCGGGCGCCGGCTAACGGGAGATAGTCGCCGTGGGCGAGGTAGAACCGCTGGCCGCCCAGCTCCGTTTCCAGCGGCGTAAGGTGAACGATAAGGCCGGTTTCCTGCCGGAGATAATCGGTGAGCCACAAGTCGTGATTGCCGATAAAAAAATGAACGGGGATACCGCTGTCGGTAAGTTCGGCCAGTTTGCCGAGCGTGCGGACAAACCCGCGGGGGACAACGGTTCGATATTCACACCAGAAATCGAAAATATCGCCGAGCAGGAATACCTCCGTGGCGTCGCGCTTCACGGCGTCGAGCCAGCGCACAAAGCGCCGTTCGCGGGCGGCGGCATCGCCCACCGGCAAGCCCAGATGCACATCGGCGGCAAAATAAACGTTCATCGGCAAAGTTCCGCAACCTTTTTCGCGATCGCGTCGTTGGTCAGGCCGGCCGCCACAATGTCGCCGTCGCGGTCGATGAGGCAACCCACCGGAAGGCTCTTCACGGCATAGGCACGGACAACCGACGAGGCCGTCCCGTAGCCGTCGCACACGTTTGTCCACGGCAGCCCCTGTTCTGTTACGGCCTTTGCCCAAAGCGCCTTGTCGGTATCGAGCGCCACCTGATAAATCGTAAACCCTTTCGGGGAATACTGCTCGTAGAGTTCCCGCAGTTCGTTGTTGTACATCAGCTGCGCCTTGTCGGTCGATGTCCAGAAATAGACCAGTATCACCTGTCCTTTCAGCGACGAGAGAGCAACCGGCTCGGCCTTCGTATTCGGTATTTTGATGTCGATAAAACCGGTTTCCGGCGCGATTTCCATTTTCGACAGCAGTTGCATTTCATTAAACCGCTCCTCGTACTTGTCGCGGAGCGCGAGCACATACTCCGAGCGTGGATAGCGGACGCTCAGCGAATCATATACCAATTTAATACGGATAGCGTCGTCGGGGCGCGAGAACACCGGCAGGCCGTTGGGCAGGCTCTGGTTGAGCGCCGCCACACAGGCCAGCGACGACGGATGCCGTATCAGGAACGTTACCGCCGCCCGGTATTGCTTCACATACACATCGCCCAGCGCCATGTTCAGAGCTTCGGGGATGCCGGCGTTGCCCTGCCGTTGCTGCGCTGCCGTAACGAGCGCCATCAGGGAGTCAAAACGCTGCGACGAGGCATACAAATCGTTGTTGAGCAACAGCAGCAGCGACGACCCCTCCGACCCCTCGACCGTATAGGGGTACCGGTTCCTGTCGGCCGTAATACGCACCTGCTCGCCGCCTTCGACGAGCAGCGTCGCCACCGCCCGGTCATCGACGGCAAGCGACACAAACATCGGCTCGAAGGCCTTGCCCGCCTGCTTAATCACATACCGGAAACAGCCGCCGGCATCGGCGCGCAGCGTATCGAGCAGCCGCTGCGTGGTAGCGCCCTGGTGCATCAGGGTAATTTTGGCCTGTTCCCCGCCGGCAATACACCCGCTAATGGTGGCCGACGGACGGCTGCATCCGGCCGCCGCCAACAGGCAAAGGGAAATAATGATACTCTTTTTCATAGTGGTTGCCCAACGAAATTAAAATGAATTAAAATAAAATGGAATCTACTGAAAGTAACTGCGGATTCGAGCGGCCAGCGCGTCCATCTCCTCCGGCGAAAGCAGGGACGAGGCCTTGCGGAAATCAAGATCCGACTCGGCATTCAACGGTATTAAATGCACATGCGCATGGGGCACTTCCATCCCCAGCACCGCCACGCCGATACGCTTGCACGGCGCCGCCGCGCGGATAGCCGCCGCCACCCGCTGCGCGAACGGCATCAGGCCGCCGAGCGTATCGGGGGGAAGGTCGAAGAGGTAATCCGTTTCTTCTTTGGGAACCACCAGCGCATGTCCTTTCGTTACCGGCCGGATGTCCAGAAATGCAATATAACGGTCATCTTCCGCCAGCTTATAGCACGGAATTTCGCCGTTGATGATTTTAGTAAAAATGCTTGCCATGGTATTACTATGAATTATAAATTATGAACGATGAACGATGAACGATGAACGATGAACGATGAATTATGAATTTATGAATTATGAACGATGAATGACGCCCATCTCGCTACCGGAAGCGGCAACGGGTACGCATTATTTTGAGATGCCGAGGATTTCAAACTTGACGATGCCGGAGGGTACTCTGACCTCAACGAAGTCGCCTTTTTTCCGCCCCAGCAGCGCCTGTGCGATAGGCGTCCCGACGGCCAGCCGGCCTTCCTTAATGTTGGCTTCGGTTTCGGTAACGAGGGTATATTCCATCACGGCTTTTGTTACCACGTTTTTGATTTTGACTTTCGTGAGGATTTGCACCTGCGAGAGGTCGATGCGCGTTTCGTCGATTATCCGGGCGGTGGCCACTTTGGTTTCCAGCGCCGAGATTCTCATTTCGAGCAGTCCCTGCGCTTCCTTTGCGGCGTCGTATTCCGCATTTTCGGACAGGTCGCCCTTATCGCGCGCTTCGGCGATAAGCCGCGACACCGCCGGGCGTTCTACATTTTTGAGCTGCGCCAACTCGGCGCGCAGCCGTTGCAATCCGTCTTCCGTAATATAATGAGCTGCCATAAATAGATGCTGTTAAAAATTTGTTGTGTTATGTATTTCAGTTAAAATAACAGAAGAATTTCGGCTTCCCGAAACTCTTCATGGAGCGCAAAGGTACATCTTTTTTTGAAATAAAAAAGCGGAAGGCCTGCATCCCTCTTCATCGAATGCGTAATGCGTAATTAAAAAAGTGACCGCCGTCTCAAGTGTGATGACCGCCGTCTCAAATGAGATGACCGCCGTCTCAAGTGTGATGACCGCCGTCTCAAGTGTGATGAACCCCGCCACACTTGAGATGAACTCCGCCACACTTGAGATGAACTCCGCCACACTTGAGATGAACTCCGCCACACTTGAGATGAACTCCGCCACACTTGAGATGAACTCCGCCACACTTGAGATGAACTCCGCCACAC
>JAISXF010000062.1 GCA_031270845.1 Prevotellaceae bacterium | reverse complement strand
TTGATTCCAACCCACTGCGCACGGTAAACCAGGTGCGCATACATGTTGTCCTTATAGCCGGCATAAGCCGGATTTACGTACAACCCATTAAACATATACTGCGAAAACTGCGGTATCTGCTGTCCACGTGCCGGCAAACTACTCAGCACAATCCCTAATACACTCGTCAGGATGATTATTTTTTTCATATCTCTTGCGTTTTTATTGTTGCTATTTTAATTTTTACTTTGTCCCTGTTTTAGTGTTTTAAGGTTACGTATCCGGTACGTTTGATAACCGTATCGTCTTTATCCGTCAGCGAGATGCTGTAGAAATAGACGCCGTCGGGGAGGTTCTGGCCATCCCAGCCGGTACGTTTCTGCTCATCTTCCGTTGTCGGGTAGTTCGACGTGCGATAGACTTCGTTTCCGTTCCGGTTGACTATCCGCAGTTCGTGCGACTTGTAGGTGGATAAGCCCTGTATGAGCCAGCGGTCGTTCTCATTGTCGCCGTTAGGCGTTACAATGTTGCCGACAAAAATATCGTTTTCCACTAACAGTTCTACCGGTTTGGACTTCGTGAAGCAACCCGCTTTCGGCGTGATGGCTATCACGTAGTATTCGCCGGCGTCCGAAAGTTGTATGTTCGTACGTATCAGCGTGGGGTTTTGGCCATCAGACAATTCAACCGGCGTGCCGGCGCGGTGTTCGGGCGTCTGCTTCGGGGCGTGGAACCATTGATACTGCAAGCCGCCGTCGGGCGTCAGCACTTCAAAAGTATGCGACGAGCCGCGCGTTTTGCGTACCAGCGGGTCGCCCTTAATGAGTGGCTCATCCGGATAAACTTCTATTTCTACTACCTTGCCGGCGCTGACCGTCGATGAACAGCCGCTTGCGCTGATGCCATACACCGTATATGTATCGACGGTATTCACCGTAACGTCGGTATTCACTTCATAAGTCCGCGAAATGCCGCGCTGTACTTCGGTATTGTTCTTTTTCCATACATACGTCGAGGCGCCCGCCGATTCGGCCGTCAATACTATCGGCTCGTCTGCACAGGCAATCGCATCGCCCGTGATGACCGGCGTCGCCGGAATGGAGTTTACGATAAGTTCAACCGGCGTGCTTATCGGCGATATACAACCCTTGTCGCTCACTACTTCTGCTTGATAGAAACCGGCTTCGGTTATCAGGAAGCTCGCCGATGTGCTGTTGTTCAACACCTGCAGGCCGTCTTTGTACCAGTTATAAGTAGCGTTGGGGACTGTCGGTATTTGCAACGTCCGGCTATCGCCTTCGCAAATCACATTCCCCGCAGGGGAGAACGTAATCGACGGCTGTGCCGGCTTCGCGTTCACCGTAATCACTACCGGAACGCTGCGCAAGGGCGGCGCCGGGCAGTTGTCGCTCGATACAACTTCTACCGAATACGATCCGCTTTCCGTTACTTCTATCAAAGAGGCTGTCTGACCGGCAAGAACGCCTCCGTTCCTGTACCATGTGTAGGTGGCGGCACGCAACGAATTTGTCTGCAACAGGGCTGATTCGCCTTCGCAAAACTCCAGCATGCCCGACAGGGAAATGACAGGCGTTGTCGGCAACGGCAGCGATACCACCAGCGCCGGAGCGCTGAGCGGTGAGGCGCAGCCGATAGCGTCGAGCGCCCGCACACTGTAGGTGCCCGACTCGGAGGTGAAGTACGTGGTGCCCGATACGCCTTCTACCCATTCCCCGTTCCTGTACCATGCGTAGGAGGCCGCACCCGACGAGACGGCCGTAAATAGCACGTTGCCCGGAGTCCCATCGCAGAAGATGAGGTCGCCGGTATGCGTGAAGGTCGGAACGTCGGGGAGAGCATTGACGGTAACCGTTATCGTGGTGGCTTCGGAGGTGCAGGCATCGGCGCTGCCCACGCTCACGGTAATGGTGTGGGCGCCGGCTGCTAATGCTGCCGATGTGGTATATTGCCCGGTAGTAACGCCGGTATTGGTTCCGTCTATCAGCCATGTGTAGCTGCTGGCGTTAAGCGCTTCGGCGATGAGCGTGATGCTGTCGCCGGCACAGAAGGTGGCGTTGCCGTTGACAATCCAGACATTCGGTTTGGTCGGGCGCGGGTTTACCGTTACCGTTACATCCTGCGCCACACTGCAATTTTCGTAGGCAATGGTATAGCGGTAGATTACCGTTACCGGAACATTGAGGGTATTGATTAATGTTTCGGCAATAAATCCGGTACCCGATGTGCCGGTCTGATTATTACTGTCGGTAATGCCCGTAGCCGGAAGGCGCTCCCACGAAAGGCCGGCGCCCGATACCGAAGATACCGGATCATACACAAACGTTGCGTGGCTGCACAGGGTATGGGCGGTTGCGGTAGTCAGCGACAGCTGCGGCTGTACGGTTACTATCAACTGGCCGGAGGAGGAGCAGGTGTCGATGGTTGTATATATATTATAGGTAACCTCGACCGGCTGCGCCGTGGTATTGATTATGATTTCCTCAACCGGGCCTGTACCCGATGCCGGCGCACCGCCATTGATACCGGGTATCGCCGCCCGTGTCCACGACATGCTGCCGCCCGGAGCAACCGCCGGAGCATACCGGTACGTGTCGCCCGAACAAAGGGTATCCCGAACAATTCCATACACCTGAATATCGTCCAACCACAAAAGGTCTTTCTCTTCGGATGTATGCCGGAAGGCAAAATAGACCGTCTGCCCGGCATAGGCGCTTAAATCGACTTCATGGGTTGTCCATTCGGTATCCTCCTCCGCAATAGAGAAGAGAAGGGTATTAAAATTGGACAGCGCCGTGGAATTGTCGATATTCCCGTCCGGCCCCAGATAATCGGAACCCGTGGACATGCGGACTTCATAGCTTTCGCGCCACAGGCCGTCGGTACTTCCGGCACGCCACGATAGCCGTGCATTGACGGTAAGTTCGACGGCCGGCGTTACGAGCCAGCGATCTACTATTCCTTCATCCACCTGTCCAACAAAGGCATTACTGATGGCCACATAATTGCTGTCGGGCATTTGGATTACCCACCATTGTTCGCCTTGACGATCAAAAATAGAGTACGGCCAAATATCGGCAACACTCCCCCCACCGTACAGGCTTTCCCGGTCAAAGCGTCGTGTGGTAAAGATGTTCGTCATCGAAGCGCTAAAGGGTTCGTTGAAGAGCAAGACCTGGGTATTGGCAATGGTCTTGGTCGTCGTCGAACGGACATTGTCGGTCGGGACGGCATCGCCGGTGGTATCTATCGAAGCCGTTACGGTATGCACACCCGGCGCCGAAAGGTTCACCCCGGTAAAGGTAACAGTGGCTTCTTCCAACACTCCCAGCGGGCCGGGATAGATAAGCTGATAGTTGATACAATTTGCCGTAAGGCTAACAGGAATATAGCTTGCAGGCTGCCCGGCCATATTCTTAACAGTAACCGTTACGGTTTCATTATCGGCCAGAGAGCCAATGGGCGGCGCCGTAACACGGGTTATCCGCAGGTCGCGCGCCGGCGGCAGGAAGCAGGTGATGTCGGCTTCCCAGCCGGCGGCGGCTATGCCCCTGTTTTTCGCAAAGACAAACGTAAGCGACCCGTCAGCGCTTTCGGAGCGGAACGTGAGCGGCATGTACGACGACATAAAGCCTTCGAGCGCCGCAATCAGATGCGCAGGGTCGGCCACCGGCCCGTTATATATATATAAGGTATCGCCCGCGGCCGTCATCCCCGCACCATAGCCACCGGGGTAATAATAATAGCCGGAAAGGGGCAGCACCAGGTCCGTAAACACAACCTGCACGCGCTCGCCGGGGGTTGCGGGGAGGAAGGTCATAGTTTGGGTTTCGCGGTAAACCGGCATAATGCACGGGATATAGTTTCCTGTCCCGCCATCGTCATAGAATTTGATACCGCAGCCCGTAACCGGCGAACCGGTACCCATCGTTGCCGTATCACCGGTATTGATAACAACCGTTCCCAGCGTGTCATTGGGGGCGTAGCTGTCGCCCGGCAACGAGAGGTAGGCAGAGAGCGTGTAGGTTTGCCCGGGCGTCGATAAGTCAACCGTAGCGCCGAAGGTATATTGATAAGTAGCCGACGGAGCAATATCTACCGTTAGCGGCTCGGTGGCGACCACAACACCGTCGAGCTCTACCGTTACCTGCAGCCCGGCAGCAGCCAGTATGGGCGTGAGGCCTTTATTTTTAATAACAATAATCACCGGCTCGGTAGCGCTGAGCATAGCGCCGGTCTCGGCCTTGATGATGGCTTCCACCGAAGCATCGACATCGAAGAGCTGCTCAATGCGGATATCATCAATAGATACCGCATGGGCATAAGAGCCTTCGTAACGGAAGCCAAGATATATGACCTGCCCGGCATAGCCGGTTAACGATATTTTGACTTCTTCCCATTCATTATTCGGGGGCTGCGCGGAAGGTTCCCAGAGCTTGGTGGTAAAGTCCGCCGCGGCGTCATTGCCGGTGGTTGAGAGCCAGAGACTGTTTTTGCCGTAGGTAGGATCGATCCGGTTATACGTCCAGAACGAAAGCTCATAGGAGCCGGCAGCCGGCAGGACAATCGCGGGCGAAACGAGCCAGTCGTTGAAATTTCCGTTTCCATACATGTGGAAGGCCGCACCCGTGCCGCTGTGCACAAAGGGCGGTTCCTGCGTAACAGGCACACGCCGCCAGAGGGTAGAGGTGGGAGCGCCCGGATACTGCGCCGTCCAGCACGGGGGCAGGGCTGTGCCCGTGCCCGTGCCTTCAAAGCCTTCGTGCCACGGGAACGTAAACACCGTACCGCAAATCGACGAAGTAGCCGAAAGGCCATTTCCTTCGGTATTGGCACCGTAGATGGTGTAGGTCGCCGGAGAAACGGGCGAGGTATCGGTCCACGTAGCCGGCTGGCCGATTTCGGCCGTAGCATTGTAAGCATAAATCACCACCCCGTTGCGCTCAATAACGATATTCAAGTCGGTGAGCGGGCTGCCCGACTCTGTGAGCGCCGGGTTTGTCCATGTCAGGCGAACGGTATCGGTGGCGGTCTGCGCTGCGACAAACAGCGTCGGCGCTTCCGGCGTATCGGGCAGTTTATAGATTGATATATCATCGACAGCCCACCGATGCTTATCGTCTCCTTCATATACAAAAGCAAGGTAGATGGTTTGTCCGGCATACGCCGCCAAATTAACCTTTTCTTCCCTGTAAACGGCATTTACCGGCGCTACCGGCGTCCATACTTCGTCGGTAAAGTCGGTCGTAGCCGTCCCGGAGGTAGATACCCGCACACTGCTTTTGCCGTAATAGGTAGGAATATCCCTCAATTGCGACCAGAAGGACAGCTCATACACGCCGGTGGCCGGAATCTGAATCGGTCGGGGAATTAACCATGAATTTTTATTGACTCCCCACGTATGAAAGATCGCATTGGGCGGAGTATGCGCAAAAGCGGTTCCCAGAGAAAGCGCCAACAGGGTATTCCATGTATTGTTGGCGCCGCCCGGCTTTAGCCAGCAATCCGGCAACGCCGATTGTCCTTCAAAATTTTCCGTCCAGGGTAAGGCAACAATCGGGTCGGCACAGGTGGCCCGCGTAAAGGTGGAGCTGGCATTCATACACGAATAGGTGGCATCCGAGATGCCCGTTATCTCCACGTGGTACACACCTGCCGCACTAAGCGGAACCGAAAGGAAATTCTCAAAAGTAACAGTACTGCCGGCAAGAGCTATACCATCACGGAAAAGCTGCACCTGATAATACGCCGAAAAACCATCCCACGAAACATTGGCATAGCTCATATCGGGAGAAACCTGTATATTGGTAACATGCGCACAGCTGTCGGCCGCAAACACCATACGCACGGCCGCCGCACCCCGGTTACCGGCGACGGCGGTAAGCGCCGTCCCGTTCGAGGGCTTGGCGCAGGTCGTTTTCGCCGCATTGCCATCGAATACCAAATTCGTAGCACGGTTAGCGGCATTATACGTGGAGGTTTGCCGCACACCTATATAATAACTGCCCGGGGCAAGCGTCGGCGGCGCGGCAAAGTTTACAATCTGCCATCCGGCCGCATTGTTGGCGGCTTTCGCTATACCCGTCCGCTCCGCCACCGGCGTAGCATTTACGGTCGTGGCATTAGTCAATGAATAAACCCCGACGGTATAGGTAGTCGCCGAAGTAGAAGTAGCAAGCGCCACTAACGCCTGCGAGAGCGTCGCGGCATCGGTAAGATGATAAACAACCCCCCACATCGTCGTCGTAGCAGCCGACGTGCTGGAAGTAAAGGCCGCGATATTGTCGAGCGCATAGACATTGCGGGTGCCCGTAAAGAGATAGTCAATAGAATTGAGGGTTGCATCGTCTTCGATGCCGTCGGCCGTTACCATCGCGCGGAGCGTATTAGCCCCTACCGGAACAGTAAGCGGCACGGTCAAATCGCCCGTCGTAGCGCCCGGAGCCAGCGTCGCCACCGGCGCCGTGGTTCCCTGCGGGAAATTATTCAGCGTTGCCGACAGGATTACATTGGTACGCGCCGAGTCGCCCACGTTCTTTGCTTTGGCCGTAACGGATGTAAGCTGCGCGACGGGTATCCGCGAATAGGGGACAGTCGGGAACACCGGCAGTATCTGCAAGGCATAGTCGGGAATTTCCGGCGGATCGCTCGCTGTAACGGTTACGTCGTCAATAAACCAGTCATGCGCAATTGCCGTAGTATTGCCATCATATTTGAAGGCAATGTAAATCGTCTCTCCGTCATAAGCCGATAGATCTACGGTTACGTTTACCCACGAACTCGTAGGAAATCCGTTTCCATCAAGCGGAGGTGTCCATAGGGTGTCGGTAAAATCGCTGAAGTTCGTACCGGTCTTGGAGAGCATGACGGTACTCCTTCCTTTGGGATAATCAGTAGCATAGTTTATCCGAGACCAAAAAGAGAATTCCACAATTTTCCCCGAAGGAATAGTCATGGCAGGAGTAATAAAGAAATCATGACAGATTCTATTATTCACTCCCCCTCGCAGAGCCGCCCGGGGAGTAGAATGGGGGTTGGAGCTGCCTACGCCCCACGTACTCGTCGAGTATGTCCCTGCTTCCGCTCTTATCCAGGTAGCAGGAAGGGTAGATGAAGCATCAAAATTTTCACTCAATAAAATCTGCGCCTGTAGCGCCGTAACCATAGCTACACAAGTTAAAATAGCAGTTAGTAATTTTTTTATCATAAAGGTTAGTTTTATAAATAAAGTAAATATTAAATTTTTAGAAAACGATTGCAAAGGTAATACATTATTCAAACAATTCCAAATTCTGAAATAAAAATTATGAACAATTTTTAAACAGCAGAACATAGAGAACAGACTTTAGACGTTAGAGCATAGAGCATGGACAGGAGAGCACGGACTTTAGACGTTAGACAGGAGAGCCGCGACGTTAGAGCACGGACTTTAGACGTTAGAGCATAGAGCATGGACAGAAGAACACGGACTGGAGACCATTTTCCCCTTAATATTTTATTTTCTTAACGACTTACCGCCTTAAATCATTTCAGAAAATAGTTTTCTACACGGAATCACGCCATGATTCAGGGTAGAAAACAGTTTTCTACCCAGTCACACGTCATGATTCAGGGTAGAAAACAGTTTTCTACAACGTCACACGTCATGATTCGGGGTAGAAAACAGTTTTCTACCCCGTCACACGTCATGATTCAGGGTAGAAAACAGTTTTCTACCACGTCACACGTCGTGATTCCGGGTAGTTAACTGTTTTCTGAAATGATTTAAGCCTGTAAGTCGTGTAGAAAACAGGCGGACGCAAGGGGTAGCGGCCACAGGTCGTGTATTATCTAAAAATCTGTTGCCCCGCGAGGCGCGAAGTCGTTTAGTATATATAAGGCTATTGCCCCGCGAGGCGCGAAGTCGTTTAGTATATATAAGGCTGTTGCCCCGCGAGGCGCGAAGTCGTTTAGTATATATAAGGCTGTTGCCCCGCGAAGCCGTCTTTTGTCTATTATCTAAAAATCTAAAAGTCTAAAAGTCTCAATTTTTAAGTATCTTTGCAGGCACATTTTAAAAATACGGCAATGAAAAAACGAATTTTCTTTTTTATGGCCTGTCTGATGACGGCGGGCATTGACGGCGGCGCGCAGGAACGGTGGCGGACGGACGGCGACGGGGCTATTGCATGGATCGCCGACGGGCGGATTCCGCATTTCGACCATATCGAGATGAGCGGGTTCCGGGTATCGACGGTGGTACGTTACGGCGTCGATGCAACGGGCGCCTTTCAGCTGAACCGGGGGATGGTTTGGCCGCTGTTGCGGACAATACCGAACGATACGCACGCGAGCCTGATGCGACGGATAGGGTGGAACGCGACGGAGCAGGTGCTTGTCGGCGGGCGACCGCTGGCCGGCGAGCGGGTGCGGGCAATACGGCTCGACGGCGTGATGACCGTAGAGAGCGAGTTTGCGGCTTCGGGGTATTCGCTCACGTTGGTACGGCGGCTGTTTCCGTCGGTATCGCAGCCGGCTTTTTGCGAAAAATATACGCTGCGCAATACGGGCGGGAAGAGCGTTTCGGTAGAAATTCCGGCGGCGGAGTCGGTCATTGAAACCGATAAATCGCGCGGGGTTGCGGGTTCGTACCGGATTGTGGTGTCGATGCCGGGAGGCGCAAGCGTTGCGCTCGCGCCGAGCGAGGAGGTGTCGTTTGCGGTGTTTATTGCTGCGTATAAACAGGGGGAAGCCGCGCCGGCGCTCGATGTCGATGCGGAGCTGGCCGCCCGTCGGGCGCTTGTAGCCGAATGGCAGGAGAGCTTAGTGCTTCAAACGCCCGATACGGTCATCAATACGCTGTTTGCGCTGGCGAAAATCCGCGGAGCGGAGAGTATTTTTGATACGCAGGGAGGGCTGCTGCACGGCCCCGGCGGCGAGGCTTTCTATGCCGCTATCTGGGCGAACGACCAGGCGGAGTATATCAATCCGTTCTTTCCGTTTTTGGGTTATGAGGCGGGCAACCGGTCGGCGCTGACGTCGTTCCGCCATTTTGCCCGCTTTATGAATGCCGATTACCGGCGGCTGCCGAGTTCGATTATTGCCGAAGGGCTTGATATCTGGGATGGCGCCGGCGACCGCGGCGATGCGGCGATGATTGCCTGCGGCGCCGCGCGCTATGCCCTCGCGCGGGGCAGCGTCGAGGAGGCGCGCGAGCTCTGGCCGCTGATTGCATGGTGCCTCGAATACTGCCACCGGCAGCTGAATGCGGAAGGGGTGGTGGCGTCGGATTCGGACGAGCTTGAAAACCGCTTCCCGTCGGGGGATGCGAACCTCTGTACGTCGTCGCTGTATTATGATGCCCTGCTTTCGGCGGCGCTGCTGGGCAGGGAAACGGGCGTGAAGGCCGGGCAGCTGGCCGATTACAGGCGGCAGGCGGAGCAGCTCCGGGCGGCTATCGAAGCGTATTTTGGCGCGACGGTCGAAGGTTTTGACACGTATCAATATTATAAAGGAAATGATATACTGCGGTCGTGGATATGTATCCCGCTCACGGTGGGCATCGACGAGCGGAAGGAAGCGACGCTGGAGGCGCTTTTTTCGCCGCGTCTGCGGGTCGATGGCGGCTTGCTCACGCAGGCGGGCAGCCGTACTTTCTGGGACCGCTCGACGCTCTACGCCCTGCGGGGCGTCTATGCCTGCGGGGAAGCGAACCGCGCCACGGCGTGGCTGCATGACTATTCGGCGCGGCGGTTGCTTGGCGACCATGTGCCGTATCCGGTAGAAGCTTACCCCGAAGGGGCGCAGCGGCATCTTTCGGCCGAGAGCGGGCTCTACGGGCGGGTGGTTACGGAGGGGCTTTTCGGCATCCGCCCGACAGGGCTAAAGTCGTTCACCGTAACGCCTCGCCTGCCGGATGCGTGGGAGCGGATGGCGCTGCGGCAAATCAAAGCCTTTGGCACGGCGTTCGACATCGAAGTGCGTCGCGAAGGCCGGAAAATCCGACTCACCGTAAGGACGGAAAACAGGGTTCTGCTCGATAAAAGCATACCGGCCGGCGCGACGGCGTCGGTAACGGTGCCGGTGGCCGTGGCCGTGAACAGCAGGTAGCCATAAAAAAAAGAAGGGGAACCATCCCGGCTCGCCTTCTGTTTTCTGAAAACATTTTTTCCTTGTTTATCATCTCCGCCATATCGCTAACGGAAATGATTTAAAATAAACCAGTGAAAAAAATCGCTGCAAAGGTATAGTTTTTTTTTAGAAAAAAAATTACGGCGTATTATTTTTTCAAACTAAGCGCGATGCGGCCTCTTTCCATATCAATATGCAGAACTTTTACGGTAACGTGCTGATGCAGCTTGACGGCGTCGGCAGGGTTGGCGATACGCTTCTCCGAGAGCTGCGAGACGTGGACGAGCCCGTTCTGCTTAATTCCAATATCAACAAAAGCGCCGAAGTTGGTAATGTTGGTGATAATGCCGGGCAGGGTCATGCCCGGGCGCAGGTCGTCGATAGAGAATATGCCGGGGGCAAACTCAAAGACAGCAGCCATCTGTCGGGGGTCGCGGCCGGGTTTGGCGAGTTCGTTCATAATATCGGTGAGGGTCGGCAGCCCGACGGCGTTGGAGAGGTATCGGGCGGGGTCGATTTTTTTGCGTGCTTCGGCGTCGGAGAGGAGTTCGGCGATTGTGCTGTTAATATCGCCGGCCATGCGTTCGACCAGCGCATAGCGTTCGGGGTGAACGGCGCTGTTGTCTAACGGATTTTCGGCGTCGGGGATGCGCAGGAACCCCGCGCACTGCTCGAAGGCTTTTTCACCTAATCGTTTTACGCTCATCAGCTGTTCGCGCGACCGGAAAGCGCCATGTTCTTTGCGAAAATCGACAATATGCTGCGCCACCTGCGCCCCCAGCCCCGAGACATACATCAGCAAATGCTTGCTGGCGGTGTTAAGGTTTACGCCCACGCTATTGACGCAGCTTTCGACGACGGTATCGAGCCGTTCTTTCAATTTTTTCTGATCGACATCGTGCTGGTACTGCCCTACGCCTATCGACTTGGGGTCGATTTTCACGAGTTCGGCCAGCGGGTCCATCAGCCGGCGGCCGATAGATACGGCGCCGCGGACGGTTACGTCGTAGTCGGGAAATTCTTCGCGGGCAATGGGCGACGCGGAATAAATCGAAGCTCCGTCTTCGCTCACCACAAAGACCTGTATTTTGCGGGTGAAGACCATTTTTTGGAGGAAGAGTTCGGTTTCGCGTCCGGCCGTTCCGTTTCCGACGGCGATGGCATCAATCCGGTACGCTTCTACGAGGGCGTTGATTTTTCGCATGGCGCTGCTGCGTTCGTTTTGCGGCGGGTGCGGATAGATGGTTTCGTTGTGGATAAGGTTCCCCTGTTCGTCGAGGCAGACGATTTTGCAGCCGGTACGGAAGCCGGGGTCGATGGCCAGCACGCGCTTTTGCCCGAGCGGGGGGGCGAGCAGGAGCTGGCGCAGGTTTTCGGCGAATATACGGATGGCGTCGGCGTCGGCCTTTTCTTTTTGCTCGTTTCGGATTTCAATTTCAATCGACGGCCACAGCAGACGCCGGAAAGCATCGGTGATTGCCTCCAGCAGCTGGCCTTTGGCGCGGGGATGCGCCTGCGGGTCGATCATTATCCGTTCGATAATATGTAAGGCCTTTTCCTCATCAATGACTAATTTAAAAGACAGAAAACCCTCGTTGTGGCCGCGCAGGGCGGCCAGAAAACGGTGCGAGGGGATGCGTTTGAGGGGTTCGGAATACGCAAAATAATCGGTGTACTTCGCGCCTTCCTGTTCTTTTTCTTTCATCACTTTTGTATGAAGTACCGACTCGCGTCGGGCGAGCAGTCGCAATGCTTCGCGGACGCGGGGGTTTTCGCTGATTTGCTCGGCGACGATGTCGCGCGCTCCGGCCAGCGCCTCTTCGATAGTCGGCACTTCCGGCGTAATGAACGGCCGGGCGGCGGCGGCGAGGTCGGGTGTCTGCTGTTGCAGTATCAGCGCGGCGAGCGGCTCCAGTCCTTTTTCGCGGGCGATGGTGGCGCGTGTCCGGCGTTTCGGGCGGTAGGGAAGATAGAGGTCTTCGAGCGCCGAGAGCGCCGTGCAGGCCTCAATTCGGGCTTTCAGCTCGCCGGTGAGCTGTCCCTGCCCGTCGATGGTTTTGAGGATGGTTGCTTTCCGCTCGTCGAGTTCGGCATATTTGGCTGCCTGGTGCTTGATGTCGGCGACCTGCACCTCGTCGAGGCTGCCGGTGGCTTCTTTCCGGTAACGGCTGATAAAGGGAACGGTCGCGCCCTCGTCGAAGAGTTTCAATGTGTGTTCGACTTGCCAGTCCTGCGCTCCGACGGCCTGGGCGATAAGGGGAATGTAGGTATTCTGTAACATAATTATTAAAGATTAAAGACGGATAGACGGATAGACAATAGACGGATATTTTCATTCATAAGAAAACTCCTGCAGCTGCTGGCGGTAGGCATTAAATATTTTGGACTTGGAAACAAAGCCGACGTACTTGTTCCGGTCATCGACCACGGGCAGGTTCCAGACGCCGGTCTGTTCAAACTTGTCAAGCACCGAGGCCATGTTTTCGTACTCATTGACGGTTGTCGGGAGGGGCTGCATGAGGTCGCGGACAAAGGTGGTGGCGTAGCGGTCGGCGTCGAACATAATCGGCCGGATGTCGTCGAGCAGCACCACACCGAGCAGGTTATTGTGCATGTCGATTACCGGAAACAGGTTCCGGCTCGAGCGCGAGACGACCTTTACCAGCACCCCCAGCGACTGGTCGGGCATTATGGCATTGAAGTTTGTTTCTATCAGCGGCCGGATGTGCAGCAGTGTCAGCACGGCCTTGTCCTTGTCGTGCGTGATGAGGTCGCCGCGCAGGGCTAAACGTTTGGTATAAATCGAATGCTTTTCAAAGCCGCGAATCGTAACAAACGACACGGCCGACGCCAGCATCAGCGGCATCAGCAGGTCGTAGCCGCCGGTGATTTCGGCAATAAGAAAAATCGCCGTCAGCGGCGCCTGCATCACACCGGCCATCATGCCGGCCATACCTGCGAGCACGAAATTGGCCTCCGGCACCGCATGAAGACCACTGATATTAATAAGCCGCGCCACCAAAAACCCCGCGATGCCGCCCATAAAGAGCGTCGGGCCGAACGTCCCCCCTACCCCACCGCCGCTGTTGGTAAGCGACATCGAAATAATTTTAAAGACCATCACCCCGCCAAAGAAGAGCAGGATAAACCACGTTTCGCTTTCGAGCGAGCCAAACAGCGTCTGCCCGACAGCGCCGCCGACGTTTTCGTTCAGCAGCGCCGAGAGCGAGCCGTAGCCTTCGCCGTAGAGCGGCGGAAAAAGCACCAGCAGCACGCCCAGCCCGATAGCGCAGCACAGCCAGCGCTGCAGCGGCTTTCGGATGCGTTTCAACTGCGTTTCGATAAACAGCGTGCCGCGCGTAAAATACAGCGACGCGAAGCCGCAGAAAACGCCCAGCAGAAGGTAGTACGGAAGGTTCGACATTGAAAACAGTTCGAGGCTTTCGGTGGGGAACTGCACCACGTCGCCCATCAGCAGGAACGAAATGGCGGTGGCCGTAACCGACGACACGAGCAGCGGCAGGATAGAACCTATCGAAAGGTCGAACATCAGGATTTCGAGCGTGAAGACAATCCCCGCTAAGGGCGCCTTAAATATCCCCGCGACCGCACCCGCCGCCCCGCAGCCCAGCAGCAGGGCGATGTGCCGTTCCTTGAGCCGCAGTATCTGCCCGACCTTCGAGCCGATAGCGGCGCCGGTATATACAATCGGCGCTTCGGCGCCCACCGAACCGCCAAAACCGATGGTAATCGTACTCGCCACCATCGACGACCAGCTGTTATGCCCTTTAATCTTCGATTTCTTTCGTGAAATAGCGTACAGCACTTTCGTGATGCCGTGTCCGATGTCGGCCTTCACGACATAGCGCACAAAGAGCAGCGAGACGAGCATCCCCGCGCCGGGATATACGAAAAACAGCAGACTGTCGGCCGGCGTGTGAAACCAGTCGGTTAGCGCCCACTGCATAAAATGAATGGTATTCTTCAACAGCACCGCCGCCAGTCCGCTAAAAAAGCCGACAACCAGCGCCAGCAGCAGCACCAGCCGGCGTTCGGGCAACCGGCGGAGGCGCTGCTGGCCACGGGCGATCCATTGTGTTATTTGTTTTATTCCGGCGGTCATTTGTCGGCCAAAGGTACAAAATATTTCTGCAGCCACCGTTTTATGTCCTCCATATCGACGGTCGTTCCCGTTTCGGCGGCGAGCGACGTAACGCCCCTGTCCGTAAACCCGCACGGGTGGATGTACCGGTAATAGCGCAAGTCGGTATTTACATTCAGCGCAAACCCGTGCGTGGTTACATAATGCGAAGCATGGACGCCTATCGCGCATATTTTCCGCGCCGCCGGCAATCGGGCATCAATCCACACGCCGGGCGCGCCCGCCAGCCGTTCGCCCGCGACGCCGTAATGCCGCAGGGTGCGGATAACCGTTTCCTCCAGCCCAAAGACATACTGTTTCAGCGAAACGTGCAGCCGCTCCAAATCCAGCACCGGATAGCAGACAACCTGTCCCGGCCCGTGGTATGTAATATCGCCGCCGCGGTTTACATGATAATAGCCGGCGCCGATTTGCGCCAGCGTTCCGGCATCGACCAGCAGGTTCGACGCACTCCCGCGCCGCCCGAGCGTATATACATGCGGATGTTCGCAGAAAATCACCGTCCCTGCGCCGGTTGCCTCCGCAGGCTCGCCGGCGGTCGCGGTTTTGCGGGCGATCAGGCGGGCAGCGATGGCCTGCTGCCGCTCCCACGCCTCGCCGTAATCAATAAGCCCCCAATCAAGAAAAAGCATTGTTTATGATGAATGATTAATGGTTAATTGCCGGCAAAGGTACACTTTTATCGAATACCGTGCGATAAAGGCCATGAAAAAACAGCCCCGAAGGCCGTCAGGAAATCGACGAACCTGTTCTGCTCCCGCCGCGCGTAATTCGTAATTCATAATTCGTAATGAAAAAAATTGTATCTTTGCCCTCCGATTCAGTATTTATAACAGCATGCAAACAATACAGACAGACATTCGGCGGCTACGCCGCTACAGGCGCGACCGTGCCGCCGACTGCGGCACAGGACGGATGGGGACTGGCCGCCCGGCCGGCCGCGGCGAACACACCGGAGGCATCGACAGCAACATCTGCGAAGACCCGGCTATCGTTGTTGAAACAAATTAAAATATATAATTATGGAAATATCGGTTTTATACGAAAAAGTTCATCAACTGCCATTCTCCATGCAGCAGGAGGTATTGGACTATATCGAATTTTTGCTGCATAAAAGCCATCAGCACATATCATCGCGGAAACCTTTCGCCGGTTGTATGAAAGGCACTTTTACATACATGAGCGACGACTTTAATGCACCGCTGGATGATTTTAACGAATACATGTAGATGTCATTTTTGAACAATATCCGGTCAGGAGGCTGTGGAAATAGCACATTCCGCAACCTGCGGACAGGATAATCCACCATTTATTTTTTATTACAGCCTGTTTCAAGACCGAACACAGATGCCCGACATCCAACATCCAACACACTCTCCTATGACCGATAAGCAAATTACCGGCGAAACCGGCGAACGGATAGCCAAAGATTTTTTAGTAAAAAACGGTTTTACGATTCGGCAAACAAACTGGCGAGAGGGTCATAAAGAACTGGACATCGTCGCCGAAAAAAATAACTGCATCCATATTATTGAGGTACGCTCGCTGTCGTCCGATTTTTTTCAGCAGCCCTACCACTCCATCGGCAAAGCCAAACAACGCAACCTGATTGCCGCCGCCAACGCCTACATCGACCGCTATCGGCTGACGCAGGAAGCGCAGATTGATGTCATCTCTATCGTATTTCGAGGGAAGGAACATACGCTGGAGTACATTCCCAACGCCGTTTATCCGACGGCGTAAACAGAAACGATTATGAATATCGAAGAAATCCATGATTATTGTATGGCCAAAAAAGGCGTTACCGCCTCGTTTCCATTCGACGGGGATACGCTGGTATTTAAGGTCGCCGGCAAAATGTTTCTGTTCATTGCGCTGGAAAAAAACAGCGCCAACGTCAAATGCGACCCAGCGAGAGCTATTGAATTACGCGAGCAGTACCCGTTCGTAATCCCCGGCTATCACATGAACAAAATGATGTGGAACACCATCGAAACCATTGACGACGTCGCCCCGTCGCTGCTGACAGGCTGGATAGACGACTCGTATGCGCTGGTTGCCGCCAAACTGACCAAAAAAGAACGCGACCGGTACGGGTTTGCCTGAGCAAATGACAGGGCAAAGGATGCCGGTAAAGGTTATCTGTCATTTTTTCATAATCCGTCATCTATCATTTATAATTATATGTACCAACTGTATTCGGCTAAAAAAGAAAGCCCGAAGCGGGATGTATGAAGGCTCCTGATTTTCATTTTCTGCCAAAGTGTCAGTAAACGCCGTTTGGCACAATCATTGTTAATTTGCCTCTCCGGAACGAAAAACGCTCCACAAACAATTAGTATAAACAACAAAAAAGTATATTATTATGGGAAAAATTATTGGAATTGATTTAGGAACTACCAACTCGTGCGTGTCGGTGATGGAAGGCAACGAACCGGTAGTGATTATTAACAGCGAAGGAAAACGTACGACCCCTTCGGTAGTCGCGTTTGCCGACAACGGCGAGCGTAAAATCGGCGACCCCGCAAAGCGGCAAGCCATCACAAACCCCACCAAGACGGTGTTTTCTATCAAACGGTTCATGGGCGAAACGTTTGACCAGGTGCAGCAGGAAGTGCAGCGGGTGCCGTACATCGTTGTCCGCGGCGACAACAATACGCCGCGCGTGCAAATTGACGACCGCGCCTATACGCCGCAGGAAATTTCGGCGATGGTGCTGCAAAAAATGAAAAAGACCGCCGAGGATTTTCTGGGACAGGAAGTAACCGACGCGGTGATTACCGTACCCGCGTATTTCAGCGACTCGCAACGGCAAGCCACCAAAGAAGCCGGCGAAATTGCCGGACTCAAAGTACAGCGGATCATTAACGAACCGACAGCCGCGGCGCTGGCTTACGGCCTCGACAAGCAACACAAAGACTCGAAAGTGGCCGTCTTTGACCTCGGCGGCGGAACGTTCGATATTTCCATTCTGGAATTGGGCGACGGCGTCTTTGAAGTGAAATCGACCAACGGCGACACACACCTCGGTGGCGATGATTTCGACCAGGTTATTATCAACTGGCTGGCCGATGAATTTAAAAATGAAAACGGCCTCGACCTGCGCAAAGACCCGATGGCGCTGCAACGCCTGAAAGAAAGCGCCGAAAAGGCCAAAATCGAACTCTCGAGCCAGCTGCAAACCGAAATTAACCTGCCCTACATCATGCCGGTGGACGGTGTGCCGAAGCATCTGGTAAAGACACTGACCCGCGCTAAATTTGAACAACTCTCCGACACGCTGATTCAACGTTGCGTGAAACCGTGCGAAAAGGCGCTCTCCGATGCCGGTTACGGCGCTTCGCAGATTGACGATGTTATTTTAGTCGGCGGTTCGACACGTATCCCGGCTATCCAGCAGTTAGTGGAAAAAATCTTCGGCCGGACACCGTCGAAAGGCGTAAATCCCGACGAAGTCGTAGCTGTCGGAGCGGCGATTCAGGGCGGCGTACTGACCGGCGACGTGAAAGACGTGCTGCTGCTCGACGTTACACCACTCTCGTTAGGGATTGAAACATTAGGCAACGTGTGTACCAAACTGATTGAAGCCAATACGACAATCCCGACAAAACGCAGCGAAACGTTCAGCACGGCGGCCGACAATCAATCGACGGTAGAAATTCACATCCTGCAGGGCGAACGGCCTATGGCTCGCGACAACAAAAGCCTCGGACGCTTCCATCTGGACGGCATCCCGCCGGCCCCGCGGGGCCTCCCGCAAATCGAAGTAACGTTCGATATTGATGCAAACGGCATCCTGAACGTGTCGGCACGCGACAAGGGTACGGGCAAGGAACAGAAAATCCGTATCGAAGCCTCGTCGGGTTTGACCGATGCCGAAATCAAACGGATGCGCGACGAAGCCAAAGCCAACGAAGAAGCCGACAAACGCGAACGCGAACGGATAGAAAAAATCAATGCCGCCGATAACGTGATTTTCCAAACGGAAAAGCAAATGAAGGAATATGGCGAAAAAATTCCGTTAGACAAGCGCACAGCCATTGAAGCAGCGCTCACCAAACTGAAAGATGCTCACAAAGCGCAGGATGTAACGGCTATCGAAGCGGCCATGAAGGAAGTCAACGATGCCTGGCAGGCCGCCTCTCAAGACCTTTACAACGCGACCCAGTCGCAGGGCAGTACAGGCGCCAACGACCCGTTTGCCCAAGCTGCGTCAAACACCGACGGCGGCAGTAACGCCGACGGACAAGGCAATGCCGTAAATGATGTGGATTTTGAGGAAGTGAAATAATGGTTAATGGTAATGACTAATGCCATTAACAATTATTTGGTTCTTTTACGTATTGGTTTACACGTTTAATTCTATTACGAATTAAAAACTACGATAGTTTTTCGTAATTCGTAATTGAAAACTCGTAATTGAATTTAGCGTGTAAACCAGTTTCCAAAAAGTCTGTACGCTTTTTTGTACGCAGATTCTAATAAAAAGTAAAAAAATGGCACGTAATATTTTAAAGAGTAGTGTAGCCGCAATAGCAATTATTATGTTGTTTGCGGGAAAGGCGCAGACGCAAGCGGCCGGAACAACCGGCGCATTGGTGCAAAAAGCCGTCCCGGTGTGGGCGGCAGGCCGTGAAAAGGAAATGAACTTGAATCTGGGCTTCCGGGGCGTTTTTCAAGCCAACAGCAGTCAGAAGGTGCGGTTAAAAATCGCGGCGTCCACACTGTACAGGGTGTTTATTAACGGAACGTTTGTGGGCTCCGGCCCGGCACGCGCGGCGCACGGGTATTTCCGCGTGGATGAATACGACGTCGGCAAATGGGTCAAAACAGGCGAGAACATTGTGGCGGTGGAGGTGGCCGGCTACAATATCAATTCTTACTACACGCTGGATCAACCCTCCTTCCTGCTGGCAGAGGCGGACGTGGACGGAAAGGCAACGCTCGCTACGGGCGGCAAAGGCTTTGAGGCGTTTCAACTGCCCGAACGGGTGCAGAAAACGGAACGCTACAGTTTTCAACGCCCGTTCGCCGAATATTACCGCATGACGGAAGGCTACG
>JAISXF010000009.1 GCA_031270845.1 Prevotellaceae bacterium | reverse complement strand
CGGTTGGTAACGGCATCGAGGAACGCGCGGTCGTGCGAGATGAGCACAAGCGCTCCGTTATAGTCTTTTAAGTACTCTTCCAACCACTGTATCGACTCGATGTCGAGGTGGTTGGTAGGCTCGTCGAGCAGCAGCAGCTGTGGCGACGTGAGCAGTATCTTCGCCAGCTCTATCCGCATCCGCCATCCACCGCTGAATTCCGCCGTCGGCCGCCCGAAATCATGCCGCCGGAAGCCGAGGCCTGTTAAGGTCTGCTCTACAGCGCCTTCGCGGTCAGCGCCTCCGAGCAGCTGCACCCGTTCGGTGGCGTCATTGAGCTGCACTATTAACTGCCTGTAAGCATCTGACTCATAGTCGCTGCGCTCCGATAGCTCCCGTGTAGTGGCGGCTATCTGCCGCTCCAGCGCATGGATGTGGGCAAAGGCCTGCATCGCCTCGTCCCATACGCTGCGGCCGTCGGCCACCGACATCTGCTGCGGCAGGTACCCGATGCTGTAATCGGGAGGCGTTACGACCTGCCCCGAGGCAGGCGTCTGCAGCCCGCAAAGTATTCGTAATAAGGTTGATTTACCTGCTCCGTTGCGCCCCACCAGTCCGATCCGGTCGCGCAGGTTGATGGCAAACGATACGTCATCGAACAGCGTCTGCCCCGTGAATTCCACGGTGATATTATTGACTGATACCATATTATAATAAATGATTATTTCGCATACCGCAAACGGGTGCAGGCCTCATCCTGTATGCGATGAAAGGAACGACTGCTCCCTCCGCGACCGCCTGCCCGACCGTCACGATGGCCTGATGCTCCGGCTACCCCTGCCTTATTCCTTCCCCGAGCGCCCCTCACACCACTGTCACTTCGACCCCCATATCCTCGAGCGCAACGACGACGCTTTCGCTTACCTTATCGTCGGTAATTATCTGATGCACTTTATCAAAGGAGCATATACGCCCGAACCCCCGTTTCCCAAACTTCGACGAGTCGGTCAGGATAATGGTGCGCTGTACGGCGGCAATCATATACTGGTTGGCGTTGGCTTCCATCAGGTTGCTAGTCGTACAGCCGTATTCGAGGTCGATACCATCGACACCGAGGAACAGTTTGCTGCAGGAAAACTGCGACAGCATCTGCTGGATGAACGGCCCATTAACCGACGTCGATGTTTTTCGTACAATCCCGCCCAGCTGTATCACCTCTATGGCGGGGTTCTGGCACAGCACCGTAGCCACGTTCAGTGCGGAGGTTAAGACCGTCAGCTGCTGCTTGGCTTCCAGCTGCCGGGCGAGGGAAAGCACCGTTGTCCCCGACGCAATAATGATGGCGTCGGTATCATTAATCAGTGTTGCGGCGTGGCGGGCTATGCGTACTTTCTCCTCGACCTTAATGAGTTCCTTCTCGCTCACACTCACATCCCGTGTCAGGTACGGGTTGAGCAGGCTGACGCTGCCGTGCAGGCGGAAGAGCAGCTTCTTCCGCTCGAGCAGCTTAATGTCCTTACGGACGGTAACCTGCGACACATCGACCTCGTTACATATATCCACCACGCGCATTTCTCCTGTTCTGCGGAGGAGCTCCAGGATATGCCTGTGCCGTTGTGCCATTGATTGCTTTTCTGTCTCCATGATCATGCTTTCTTTAAATCCTTTTTTCATCCGCAAAGGTACGCTTTTTTTGATTAGGAATAATGAATTACTCGTCGCCCTCCTTCCTCCTCCTCCATCCCCCTGAGTCGTATGGTTTTATTTAATTCCGCATAAAGCAAATGAAAAACAAAGGCCGCGGATACCCTCCGCAGCCTCCCCCCGAACTACCCCATTGCTGATTGTCGCTTTACATCTGTTCGTACAGCTGCCGCAGTTTCTTTGCGGTCATAATGTGCTGCCAGTCCTTGCCTAATGCGTTCTCCCAAAGGGGCGCCATGCCAAGTGATACGCTTATCATGGTGTCAAACTGCTTGTCGGTGCAGGCGGCGCAGACATGGCGCGGCAGGTCGATGCCCCATTTGGCTATCATGTCGTGAAACTTACGGACGCCTTCGGGGTAATATTCTTCGAGGTAATTAAATACAATGGCATTGCCTATGCCATGATGGGTGCCGAGCACGAAGGCCATCCCATAGCTCACGGCGTGCGCGACGCCTACCTGTGAGTAAGCAATGCTCATCCCGCCGTGCCAGGAGGCCATCATCAGCGCCTCGTCGCTGTCGTCATCCCATGTGTCTTTATGGAGGAATACGTATTCGCACAGTTCCTGAGCCTTTTCGCCGTAGCTTTTGCTGAAGGCATTGAGGTATGTTCCGTTTAGCGACTCAATGCAGTGGATATAGCAGTCCATGCCGGTAAAGAAGCGCTGATTGTTCGGCGCGCCTTTAGTAAGTGCCGGGTCAAGGACAACCTGGTCGAAGGTCGTATAGTCGGAATTAAGCCCTAATTTGCGTTCCGGCCCGGTGAGTACCGCCGTCCGCGACACCTCCGCGCCTGTGCCGCTCAGTGTCGGTATCCCGACGCGGTAAACGCCGGGGCGCTTCAGTAAGTCCCACCCCTGATACTGTGCCGACGATCCCTCGTGGGTCATCATCAACCCGACGGCCTTCGCCAGGTCCATAATGCTGCCGCCTCCAATGCCGATAATGCCCGATACCGTACCGAACTCCCCGCACAAGCGGTCGCGCAGTGCGTCCACCTGCTTAGTCTTCGGCTCGTCGGCAGTGTTGATGAAAATAATCGTATCGCGCCCCGAGAGGGGTATTCGCTCAACGAGGCTCTCGCGTCCTGCGAATACCGCATCAACTAAAAAAATGAACGGGGCTCCGGGCACCCGTTTGGGGGCGAGAATATCGCACAGGTCGTCAAACGAACCGCGTCCGTATATCACCCGTGGAACCATTGGGAAGTTTCTGTATTGCATAATTAGATATTAGATATTAAATTGTTCTTCCGCATTGCGGAGGTCTTCGGGGGTATCTATTTCGATGCCCATGTAGTCGGTAACGACCATTTTGATTTTCTTTCCCGTCTCAAGGTAGCGGAGGCATTCGATCTTTTCAACACACTCAAGAGGCGTGGCGGGCGTGGCAGCAAAATCGAGCAGCGCCTGCCTGCGAAACGCATAAATGCCGATATGCTCGTAATATACCGGCTGCATATCCGTGTCGCGGGGATAGGGAATGGGCGAACGCGAGAACAGTAGCGCAAAACCGCTGCTATCGACCACGACCTTCACAAAGTTCGGGTCGTCGATTTGCTGCCGGTTGTGCATCTCCTGCATGAGCGAGGCAAGGTCAATCTGTTCTGCGCCGGGAGCGTCGAACACGGCCAGCAGTTTTTCCAGCGGTTCGCGTTTGGTAAACGGCTCGTCGCCCTGGACGTTGACTATGATGTCTGCATCGAGGCCGGCCACGGCTTCGGCAATCCGGTCGCTACCGGTTTCGTGGGGCTTGCGACTCAT
Organism: Prevotellaceae bacterium; assembly: GCA_031270845.1. Classification (GTDB taxonomy): domain Bacteria; phylum Bacteroidota; class Bacteroidia; order Bacteroidales; family UBA932; genus JAIRKX01. The sequence goes on along the minus strand of JAISXF010000009.1, from coordinate 15,345 downwards.
AAACACAGCCCCGCCGTGGCTGGTGATTTCATGGTAAATATCCGGACTGTCGGTTACCACCATCACCTCGTCGAACAGTCCTGTGCCGGCCACTGCTTCGTATGTCCGGCGAATGACCGGCACGCCCTTCAGCGGTGCCAGCAACTTTCCCGGAAACCGGCTCGCACCATACCGTGCGGGAATTAATGCGATAACCTTCATCTTTTGTTGATTTGTTGATTTGTTTCCGCGCTTGTCGCAATTCTTAATTCCTAATTCCTAATTCTACCGCTTGTCTTATGGTTTCGGCTCTCTTTTGTACTTCGTCGTCTGTCCAGCCCATTTTAATGGCAATCGAAATGGTGCGGGAGATGATGGCGTCGGACTGTGGGAAGGCAACGTTTGCGTAGTCGGGCATGGCGTCGAGCAGCGCACGGTAGAGGGGATGCGCAAAGGCGCGTGCTTTGAGGTGCTCCCATTTGCGGATGTAGTGCCAGTTATTATCGTACCAGTGGAATACACCGTCGATGCCGGCGGCTTTCAGGGCTACTGTGACGCGACGGGCGGCGGCTTCGTCGGGCATGAAAAACGAGAGGAACGTGGCGCTGTCGCCATCGGGGTCGGGCAGACGGCGGAAGGTTACGCCCGGTGCGCCCGCGAGGGCTTCCTTCAGCGTTTTCTTGTGCTTGCGGTGGATGGCGACGAAGCGTTCGAGTTTGCCTATCTGCCCGCAGCCGACGGCGGCGTGCAGTTCGGAAATCCGGTAATTGTAGCCGGCAAAGGGGTGTCCTTCGGCGCCGCGGTCGTCGTTCGAGTGGTCGTGGCCGTGGTCATGGTAGCGGTCGGCGCGTTCATAGAGTATCGTGTCGTTGGTTACGACCGCCCCGCCTTCGCCGCAGGTTACAATTTTATTAAAGTCGAACGAATAGCAGCCGGCCTCGCCGATGCTTCCGGCCATTTTCCCGTGGAACGACGCGCCGAAGGCCTGGCAGGCGTCTTCGAGCAGGAACAGCCGATGCTCCCGGCAGATGGCCTGCAATTCGTCAATCTGCGCCATCGCGCCGCACATGTGTACAGGCATGACGACTTTCGTGCGCGGCGTAATTGCTCGGCGCACGGCCTGCGGATCGAGGCAGAGCGTCTCGTCGATGTCGGCCATCACCGGCACCGCCCCCGTAGCAAGGATCGATTCAAAACTGGCTACAAAAGTAAACGGGGGGAGGATAACCTCGTCGCCCGCGCCCACACCCAGCGCCGCCAGCGCTGTAGCGAGTGCGGCCGTGCCGCTTGATAGCAACAGGGCATGGTTCACGCCGGCCACGCAGCATATCGACGCTTCCATCTCCCGTGCTTTCCACTGTCCCCGGCGGAGGCCTCCAAAGCCGTACCGCATCAAAATCCCGGTATCCATTACATCCCGTAACTGTTCCCGTTCTACATTGTCGAAAAATTCAAAACCTGGCATTTTTATTTAGCTGTTTAGTTGTTTAACTGTTTAACTGTTTAGTTATTTAGTTAGGCTTCATTCTTTACCCTTCGCCATTCTCCCTGCACCCGGCACACCGTTTCCGCGGCGGCGGCCGACGGCATTTGTTTAGGCGGTTTGAGGCGGTTCAGGTATCGTTGAGCTTCCTCCACCTGGCCGGCGCGGCGCGTAGCATCGTGCATCAATGCCAGCGCTGCGGGCGCAATCCGGTCGGCACGGCAATGATGCAACACAAATTCGGGGATTACTTGGCGGTCGGCTAAAATATTGATAAGATTGGCATAGCGGGTGGTCGCCAGCCGGGCGATAAGGTGATTGGTAAGCCAATTAAATTTGTAGGCGATGATATGCGGCGTGCCGCAGGCCGCCAGTTCCAGCGATACCGTTCCCGATGCGGCTATGGCAAATTCCGCCGCGCCAAACGCTGCATAGCGCGCCGCCTGCCCCACCACCACACGGTGCGGCACAGCCACCGGCGCAAAGGCGTGCGCAACTTCCTCGCGCATCGCCGCCACCGACGGGAGCAGGACATATAGTCCGGGAATCGCCGCCTGCAGCTCTTCGAGCACGGCAATAAACACCGGCGCGAGCTTGCGGATTTCGTTGCGCCGGCTGCCGGGCAGGATGCACAGCACACGTGCGCCGGCAGGCACCGGACAGAGATCCGGCGCAGTCGTTGCCTCCAACTGTGCTTCCGCCGTGTTTTCCAGCACCGGATGCCCGACAAAGGTACAGGGCAGGCCGTACTTTTCGAAATACGGCGGCTCGTAGGGGAGCAGCGTCATCAGGTGGGTAAGCAGTTGCGCGGCCTTTTTGGCGCGGCCTTTTTTCCATGCCCACACTTGCGGCGCCACATAATGCACCTTCGGAAACGAAGCCCCCCGCCGTTTCAGCCTGCGCAAAACGGTGCTGACAAACCCCCAGCTATCGACCGTAACCAGCACATCCGGCCGTTCCTGCTCGATGTGTGCGAGCACCTGGCGCATCCGGCGCAGAATCACCGGCAACTTCGGCAGCACTTCCCAAAAGCCCATCACCGACAGGTCGCGGATGTCGAACAGCGAACGGAAGCCCTGTTCGGCCATAGTTTCGCCGCCCACGCCGCAAAAGCGGAGGCCGGCGTCGCGTTCCCGCAACGTCCGTATCAGCCGCGACGCCAGAATGTCACCTGACGGTTCTCCTGCTATGATATAAATGGTATTCACGCTAAAAAAATAATAAGCGGCGACAAAGGTACAAAATAATTGAGAATGGCTTTTGTCTAAAGAAAGATTTATATGATTTTTTTGATTGGTATGATTCGTATGATTGGTATGATTCGTATGATTGATGTGATTCGTATGATTCATAATTTTACTACATTTGCATTTTTATTAATCATACGATTGCTGAAGTAAACAGTCTATATACAGCGAATGAATACAAACGCAGAGACACACTCGATTTTCCGCCGGCGGGCGGCGGCCGCAAACGGCGAAGAAAAGAAGGACGTAATCCATATTAAAGGCGCACGGATGCATAATCTCAAGAATATTGAGCTGGTCATCCCGCGCAATAAGTTTATTGTGATAACCGGGCTGTCGGGTTCGGGCAAATCGACGCTGGCATTCGATACTATTTTTGCCGAAGGGCAACGGCGGTATGTCGAGAGCCTGTCGGCCTACGCGCGGCAGTTTCTGGGGCGGATTAATAAACCGGATGTTGATTTTATTACCGGTATCCCGCCGGCTATCGCCATCGAACAAAAAGTAAATACGCGCAACCCGCGCTCGACTGTCGGTACATCGACGGAAATATACGATTACCTGAAGCTGCTTTTTGCGCGCATCGGGCGGACGGTGTCGCCAGTTAGCGGGCAGGAGGTGAAGCGCGACAGGGTGACAGATGTGGTTAATTATATCGCGTCGCTGCCTGTTGGGACAAGGCTGTATATCCTCGCGCCGCTGAAGTTGGATAAGGGTATGGGACTTATCGAGAAGCTGACGTTGTTGCAAAATGAGGGTTTTACGCGCATCGAGCGGGAGGGGGAGATTTTTCGTATCGAAACAATACTGCCGAATATCGACGCATTCGGGCAGGTAGACGACGGCGGGGCGACGGCCTTCAGGCTGCTTATCGACAGGGTTTCGGTCGTCGAAGAGAGTGAGGTGCTGAGCCGGGTGGCCGACAGTGTGCAAACGGCATTTGCCGAAGGCGAAGGGCGCTGTATTGTATTGTCGGTCGATGCGGGCAGGGACGAGCGGGTGTTTTCTTCGTCGTTTGAAGCCGACGGGATAGTGTTTGAAGAGCCCAGCGAATACCTGTTCAGTTTTAACAGTCCATACGGCGCATGCCCGCTTTGCGACGGCTTCGGTAAAACAGTCGGTGTTGATGAGGACCTGGTGATACCCGACCGCTCGCTGTCGGTTTTCAACGATGCCATTGCCTGCTGGCGCAGCGAGTCGATGAGGATATATAAGGATACGCTGGTTGCAAAGGCGCATTATTTTGACTTTCCGATTCACCGTGCGTATTACGATCTTTCGGATGCGCAACGGAAGCTGCTGTGGGACGGCAACAAGTATTTTACAGGCATCCATGATTTTTTCAAGATGCTGGAAACTCATAAAAATAAGGTGACTTCCCGCGTTCTGCTGAATCGTTACCGCGGCAAAATGATTTGTCCCGAGTGCCGTGGTATGCGTTTGCGGAAGGAAACCGGTTATGTGTATGTCGGCGGGAAAACTATCGGCGAGCTGGTGCAGATGCCTGTCGGCGATCTGGATGCTTTTTTCCAGCATTTCGAGCCGACGGACTACAAGTTGCAGATAGCGCAGCGGTCGTTGCTGGAAATCCGTACACGGCTGCAGTTTTTGCTGGATGTAGGGCTGGGGTATCTTACGCTTAACCGTCTATCCAATTCGTTGAGCGGAGGCGAAAGCCAGCGTATCAATCTGGCGACTTCACTTGGGAGCAGTTTGGTCGGTTCGCTGTATATTCTCGACGAGCCTTCGATAGGGTTGCATTCGCGTGATACGCAACGGCTTGTAAAGGTGTTGAAACAGCTTCGCGACATGGGTAATACGGTGATTGTGGTGGAGCATGAGGAGGAGATTATCTGTGCCGCCGATGAAATTATCGACATCGGGCCGCTGGCGGGGCATCATGGTGGCAAGGTGGTTTACCAGGGGCCGTACCCTGCGGCGGCGCCTGCCGGAAAGCCCAAGGACAACGGCTCCCGTACTCTTCCGTCGCTGACGCTGGCGTACCTGAATGGTATCGAGACGATCGATGTACCGGCACAACGGAGGCCGCTGAACAACTATATCGAAGTGGTGGGTGCGCGTGAGAACAACCTGAAGAACCTCACGGTGCGCTTTCCTCTGGGAGGGCTTGTAACGGTTACGGGTGTGAGCGGAAGCGGTAAATCGTCGCTGGTAAAGAATATCCTGTACCCGGCGCTGGAGAGGTATTTTGTGCAGTATAGCAGCCGGAAGCCGGGGCTGTACGACTCGCTGCGCGGAGATTTGAAACGGTTGACGGCAGTAGAGTTCATCGACCAGAATCCTATCGGCAAATCGTCGCGGTCGAATCCTGTTACGTATATTAAGGCTTTCGATGATATTCGAAAGCTGTATTCCGAGCAGCCTTATGCCAGGGCAGCGGGTTATGATTCTTCGCATTTTTCGTTTAATATTGCGGGGGGGCGTTGCGAAGATTGTCTTGGGGAAGGAACAATCAGGGTGGAGATGCAGTTTATGGCGGATGTGATGCTTGTGTGTGAGACATGCGGCGGCATGCGCTTTCAGGCGGATGTTTTGGCGGTGCATTACAAGGGCAAGAGTATAGCCGGGGTGCTCGATATGACGGTGAACCAGGCTATCGATTTTTTTGATGTGCAGAAGGAGCCGCTCGCCAAGCGTATCGCCGAGCGGTTGCTTCCTTTGCAGCGGGTGGGGTTGGGTTATGTTAAACTGGGGCAGGCGAGCAGTACGTTGAGCGGTGGCGAGAGTCAACGGGTGAAGTTGGCGTCGTTCCTTGCAAAGGAGGTTGCTGTAACGCCGATTCTGTTTATTTTCGATGAACCGACTACGGGGCTGCATTTCCATGATATAAAGCAGCTGCTGAATGCTTTTCAGGGGCTTATTTCGCGCGGGCACTCAATCATTGTAGTCGAGCATAATGTGGAGATTATAAAAAACGCGGACTGGGTTATCGAACTTGGACCGGAGGGAGGCGAAAAGGGAGGGCGGGTTGTATTTGCCGGCACTCCCGAGCAGTTGGCCGGGCATCCGGAGCTGCCTACAGGAAAGGTATTGGCTAAAAAGCTGGGGAAGCCTGAAATCCTTAAATAAGGAGGGAGATCGATTGGATTAAGAGTTATCGAGATGAGATTATTTTATAATTACTGAAAATATGTTAGCGGATTGTAATTTGGCGCAGGCAAAGAGCAGGCGCAGAAAACGGGCGGTAGTCCGTGGGATACTTTGGGGCGTAACGGGAGCGATGGCGGTCGCGGCGGCGGTTGTGAGTGTGATGCTGTATGTGGTGTTTACGCCGTCGCGGATTACGCCTGTTGTGTTGCAGTATGCAAATGAGTATCTGCAGGCGGAGGTGGCTTGTGAGTCGGTAGAGCTGACGTTTTACAGTACGTTTCCTGATTTCGGCATCCGGTTGCTGAACGGTAGCGTGATTGCGCGGGGGGAAGACAGACGGCCGGGGCAGCCGCAGGATACGCTATTGCTTTTCGGCGAGCTGGTGGTGTCGTTTAATCCACTGACGCTGTACCGGGAGCGGCGGTTGGTGGTTAATCGTGCTCAGGTAGTAAAGCCGATTGTGCATGTCCATGTAGATGAGTCGGGCAGGGTGAATTGGGAAGGGCTGCTTCCGGTGTCGGATGAGACGCCGGAAGTTTCGGATTCGAGCAGTATCGATAGGTTTTCGGTGGATGTGAAAAGTATCCGCATCCGCGAAGGCTATGTTATTTATGATAATCGTCAGGATTCGTTGTTTATTGCTGCGGAGCGGCTGGGATTACATGCGAAGGGTTCGCTTACGGATGTGGATGTGGCGCTTGGTGTTGGGGCTGCGACGGTGCTTTATGGGGATAAAACGTATTCGGCAAAACTTCCGCTAAAGCTTGCGGCGCATGTGGTTAGCGATACAAATTATGAGCAGTTCCGGTTTGAAAAGACGGCGTTGTCGATTGGTGTGGTCGATTTTGATATTCAGGGGGCTGTAGCGCGTGATTCGGTTGAAGGGCGTATGAAAGTGGGAGTTGATTTCGGGCTTCATGCTTCATCGCTGGCCGATTTGCTGACGATGATTCCGGATCATGTGTTAGATATTAAGCGATTGACGGCATCGGGGGCGGTTGATTTTTCGGGAAAGATTGAGGGGTGTATTGGTGCGGAGGCATGGCCGCGATGTACGGTATCGTTGCGGTTGAATGAAGGTACGGTAGCCGGTCGAAAGTATCCTGACAAGCCGTTCATTGAGCGGGTGGATATTGATTGCGCGGCAGTGATTGATTTGATGCAGGAATTGCCTTCGTCGGTAGATGTAAGGAATTTGTATTTGCAGACGCCGTCGGCGAAGTTGTCGGTTTCGGGTGTGTTTGGCGATCTTTTCAGGCATCCGTTTATTAATGCCTGTGTGCACGGGAATGTTGATTTTGATCGTTTTTGGCAGCATATTCCGTTTGAGAAGACATTTTCGGTTGGCGGGTCGGCGTTGCTGGATGTATCGGGTCATTGTTATTTGAATGATTTATTGGTATCGGATTACGGGAAAATAAATGCTACCGGCGAGGTCGCTATCCGGCAGGTAATGGTCGATTATCCGCAGGCGGGGCTTAGTGTGTTTGCGCCGTCGGCGACTGTCAGTCTGGGCAGCCATGTGGTTGACAGTATTCGGGGGCGTGAAATTGCGAGTTTGTTTCGTGCGAATGTCGATATGGACAGTTTGAATTTGCAGTGGGGGCATACGAACCGGCTTCATGCGGGTCATTTTCGGGCGACGTTCCGGACGTCGGCGCCGGCAGATTCGGTATCTGTCGCGGAGATGTCGGCGTTTGCGCGGTTGAGTCACATGCAGCTTCAGGGGGATTCGATGCGTGTTCGGGCGTCGCGGATAACGGCCATCGGGCGGTTGTCGCCGCTGGCAGGGAAGCCGTCGCAGCCGGAGTGGAGTATCCGGTTGTCGATGGACAGTGTTCGTAGCCGGCTGCCGGATTTTTCCGGTCGGGTTGAGAACACCCGGTTGTCGGTCAGGATTCAGCCGCATGAGATGCGTTCCCGGCTGGGTTCGATGCGCCAGACAGAGGCTGATTCTATTCGTCGGAAGTTATTCCGGGACTCGCTTGAGCGTGCAAATCGGAATACGTCGGCTGTGGCATTCAAGTTATCGGAAGGAGAGACGCGCGATTTTCTTTCGCGCTGGGATGTTTCGGGGTCGTTTACAGGTACGAATATGCGGGTTCGGACGCCTTATTTTCCGTTACGGACTCGTGTGAGCGATGCGGCGGTTACGTTTACCAGCGACAGGTTGCAGATAAGCCGTGCGCGGGTGCAGACGGGCGGGTCGGATATTGTGCTCGACGGAGAGATTGAGGGGCTTCGTCGGGCGTTGCTGCGAAACGGGCGTATTACGGCACGGATGCGTGTAGGTGCCGATTCGATTAATTTTAATGAAATTATTCGTGCGTTGGCGACGGGTTCGGAGTATTCGGAGAAGAGCGACGAGCATCGTGATTCGATTGCGCAGGTGGTACTCAACGAGTCGTCGGAGCTTCCGGCGCCGGCCGACAGTCTGACGGGCTTGTTTGTGGTTCCCCGTAATGTTGATATGGCGTTTGAGGCGGATCTTAAAAATGTAACTTACGGAAAACTGCACTTAAGGCGGGCGGCAGGGAATATAGTCATGCGTAATCAGTCGGTTCGGATTCCCGATTTGAGGGTAAGTTCCGACATCGGCAATGTCGATTTGTCGATGGTTTACAAGGCGCCGACGACGAAGGGCGCCTACACGGGGATGGATATTTACATGCAGCGTGTACATGTGCGGGAGCTTATCGGCTCGATTCCGATGCTCGATTCATTGACGCCGATGCTGCATTCGTTCGACGGGGAAGTCGAGTACCGTATTACGGCGGTTACGGAATTGGATTCGCTGTCAAATGTCGTGATTCCAAAGACTACGGCATCGTGTTATATCAACGGGCGAAATATGGTGCTCCTTGACGGGGAGACTTTTTCGTCGATCGCAAAGAAGCTGTATTTTAAAAATAAGAGTCGGAATATAATCGACAGCATTGCCGTTGAGCTGGTGCTGGAAGACTCGAAGATTATGGTCTTTCCCTTTGTTGTATCTATCGATCGTTATCAGGCGGCTATCGGGGGGACGCAGAATCTTGATATGTCGTTCCAGTATCATATTTCTATTTTGAAGTGGCCGATACCGTTAATTAAGCTGGGTTTAAATCTTTGGGGTACGCCCGATAATATTCACTACGGGCTTGCGTCGAGGAAGTATGCGAATTTGAAGGCGCCCGTGAAGGAGCAGTCGCTGGAATCGACCGTTATCAATATGCGTGAGCAGCTGTATGCGAGCCTGCGCAAGAGTATAGATGATATTCTGAATGAGTCGGCGGAAAATTTGCATCGTCCGCGCGTAGCGATGAACGTCCAGGAGCGGGAGGCACTGTTCGGGATGGACACGGTGTCGGTTAAAAATCAGGAATAAAAAAATGGAAACGGCAAAAATAGTAGAACCCTGTCCACTTTTTTCGGGACGGGATATAGCATATATCAAAAAAAGTTGTACCTTTGCGGCCGGGTAAGTCTTACACGATCAGCTCCCGTTGAACTCCCCCAGGGTCGGAAGGCAGCAAGGGTAAATTGGTTGTAGCGATGCGATGTAAGTAGCTTACCCTTTTTTAATAAACATGCGGAAATGAAAATAGCAGTAGGTTTATCAGGCGGCGTAGATTCGAGTGTGGCGGCGTTGCTGCTCACCCGGCAGGGGCATGAGGTTACGGCGCTGTTTATGCAGAACTGGCATGACACCACCGGCACCCTCTACGGCGACTGCGGATGGAAGGACGACCGCGCAATTGCCGAACTGGTGGCTAAAAAACTGCACATCCCCTTTCATTTTGTGGATTTAAGTAACGACTACCGGCAAAAAGTGATAGACTATATGTTTGCCGAATATGCGCGCGGACGGACGCCCAATCCCGACATCCTCTGCAACCGTGAAATCAAGTTCGACATATTCCTGAAGACGGCCATCGCGTTGGGTGCCGAGTCCGTAGCTACGGGGCATTATGCCCGTATCGGCCGTGCCGGTCGGGCGGAGGCCGGCCGTTCGGCTTTCACGCTGCTGGCCGGCATCGACAGCAATAAAGACCAGAGTTATTTCCTTTGCCAGCTCTCGCAGGAGCAGCTCTCGCGGGCGCTGTTTCCCATCGGGCATTTGCGCAAGCCCGACGTGCGCCGTCTGGCTGCTGAGGCCGGGCTGCCGACGGCCGATAAGAAGGATTCGCAGGGTCTTTGTTTTGTCGGAAAGATTGACTTGCCGGTCTTCCTCCAGCAGAAACTGGCGGCGGCAACGGGCGATATTATCGAAATCGATCCTTCGTTCTACGACGGCCTGCCGCGCGACGCTTCGCTCGAAAGCCTTTGCGCGCCGTACCGTTACGGGGTGCATTCGGGGAAAAAAATAGGCGAGCATCGCGGGGCGCATTTCTTTACTATCGGGCAGCGAAAGGGGCTGGGCATTGGCGGCCGTGCCGAGTCGCTGTTTGTTATTGCTACCGACGTGGAAAAAAACATTATCTTTGTCGGCGAAGGCGCGCAACATCCGGGGCTGCTGCGGCGCGGGCTGCGGGTTGCGGCGGCCGATGTGCACTGGATTCGTCCCGAAACGGCCATGCTCCCCGGCGAGGAACGGCGCTATATGGTGCGCATCCGTTATCGTCAATTGCTGCAGGCCGCCACGCTGTACCGGAAAACCGACGGCCTGTACATCGTCTTCGACAACAGCCAGCGGGGCATCACTCCGGGACAGTTTGCCGCATGGTACAGCGGCGACGAGCTGGTAGGGTCGGGGGTTATTGAATTATGAATACATGTTTATTAACTTTTAATTATTAAAATTACCTGCTATGAAAAGAACATTGACAATTGTTTTACTTATGATGATGGCGACGGCGGGCATTGCCCGGTCTCCCTTTTTTTCGTTCGGGCCGAAGGCGGCGCTGAACAGTTCCAAATTTGCGACGACGGTCAGCGAATTGCAGTCTTCGTTACGTCCAGGGTTTGATGTCGGGCTGTTTTTCCGCTTTAGCATTAAGTCGCTGTATATACAGCCGGAGGTGCTGTATTCGTTTAAAAGTTCCGATCTCACAGAAATGTCGGAGCAGATACGGAACCGCACGCAGTCGTTCGATGTGCCGGTACTGCTTGGCTACGAGCTGGTCGATTTGTCGGTAATTAACCTTCGTCTCTTTGTCGGGCCGCGACTGTCGTTTGCCGCAGGCGATAACCTCAAGGAAGTCGGCGAGAAATTCGGCCGGGAGCTTAAAGCGGCGCCGTTCTGTTTGGCGGCGCAGGCCGGTGTCGGCATCGACCTCTTTTATCGCCTTACGGTCGATTTCCGGTACGACTTCACGTTTACCAATGCCGTTAAGGGATTCGGCGGAACGCTCAAACCCAATGCGCTCCTTATAAGCGCAGGCTGGAAACTGCTGTAATGCCGATGACCGGGAAGCAACAGAACCGCATTGTTTCGAGGATTAAGCACGGTCAGCGGCTGTCGTTCGACGACGGGCTGGCGCTGTACGAATGCCCCGACCTCAACCGGCTTGCGACGCTGGCTACCTGCGTCCGGCGCAGGCATAACGGCAATGCCGTTTATTATAACCGCAACTTCCATATCGAACCGACAAATGTTTGCGTGAACGACTGTGTTTTCTGTTCCTACCGGCGTCGCGCGGGCGAAGACGGCAGCTGGGCGCTGTCGCTCGACGACGTGCGTGAGCTGTGCCGCCGTTATGTCGGCGCGCCGGTCACGGAAGTGCATATCGTCGGCGGGGTGCATCCCGGGCGTGATATTTATTTTTATGCCGCGTTGCTGGATGTTGTCCGGCAGACCCTGCCGCAGGTGGCGATAAAGGCATTCACGGCGGTGGAGATAGATTATATGGCGAAGCACGCCGGCATGTCGTATGAGAAGGCCTTGCGGCTCTTGCAGGAAAACGGACTGGCCGCGATGCCCGGCGGCGGCGCCGAGATTTTCGACGAAACCGTCCGCCGGCAAATATGCCCCCGCAAAACCGATGCGCAGACATGGCTTTATATTCACGAAACCGCCCACGACCTCGGCATCCGCACCAACGCCACGATGCTCTTCGGCCATATCGAAACGCCCGCGCACCGTATCGACCACCTCATCCGTCTGCGCGAGCTGCAGGATACCACGGGCGGCTTCGATGCCTTCATCCCGTTAAAGTATAAGGCATCGAACAATGCGCTGGGCGCCGTTGTCGGAGAGATATCGACCTCCGACGTACTGCGCACCATTGCCGTCTGCCGGATGATGCTCGACAATATCGCCCACATCAAAGCCTACTGGCCGATGCTGGGTAAAGACGTGATGCAGCTCGCCCTCCTCTTCGGCGCCGACGACATCTACGGCACCATCGACGACTCGACCAGAATATACAGCATGGCCGGCGCCGACGAACACCCCTCGCTCTGCGTTCCCGAACTCGAAAACATCATTACCGACGCCGGGTTCGTCCCCACCGAGCGGGATACATTTTATAATACGGTAACAAAATGACCCCGCCAAAACAGATACTCATCGACCTGCTGCGCGTCAAAGAGCCTCACACGGGGCTTGGGCAGGTCGGCATGGCTTACGGTCGGGCGCTCGCGGCCATCGACCATCCCGCCATGCGGTTCACTTTTTTAGTCCCGCCTGCGATGACGGGCTGCTTCGGCGATACGGTTCATTACATCACCCCGTCGCCGGTACGGGATTTGCTTTCGCGCTATCGCCTGCCCGGCCGGTTCGATTTGTGGCACAGTACGCATCAGGATGTGCGGTACCGTCCCGACAGCGCTGCCGTGTATGTCCTCACGGTACACGATTTGAACTTCATCCGCGAAAAAAGTCCGGTTAAAATTACATGCCGGAAAAATAAAATGAACAGCCTCCTGCGGCGTGCCGATGCGGTGGTCGCCATTTCCCGTTTTACGAAGCAGGACATGGCCGCGCATCTCACGCTCCGCACGCCCGTTGAAGTGATTTACAACGGTGTCGATAAGCCGTCGGGCGAGGCGTCGGGGCGGCCGGCCTTTGCGTTCGACGGGGATTTTTTCTTTGCCATCGGCGTCTTTAAACCCAACAAGAACTACGAGTCGCTCGTGCGGCTGATGCACGCTTACCCCGACTCGCGGTTAATCATTGCCGGAACGTATGATTCGGGCTACGGAAAAAGTATTATCAATATGATTCATACCTTCGGGTTGCAGGATCGTATTCTCACGCCCGGCGCCGTCAGCGAGGCCGAAAAGGCCTGGCTTTACGCCCACTGTAAGGCGCTGCTGTTTCCTTCGACCAATGAAGGCATGGGGATGCCGGTTATCGAGGCCATGCACTGGGGTAAGCCGGTGGTTGCCTCGCCGATGTCGTGCATACCGGAGTTTGGCGGGGAGTATGCGTATTATTTTACGGCGATGAATCCCGCGGCCATGCGCGCGACGGTCGAAGAAAGCCTTGCGCATCACCGGCAGCATCCCGAATCGGTGGCCGCCATGCAGCGTTATGCGGCGCAGTTCTCCTGGGCGGAGCATGCCGCAAAGTACGTCAGGCTCTTTGAGCGAGAATTACGAATTATGAATTACGGGGTTAATTACGAATTACGGGGTTAATTACGGAATTAATTACGCATTACGAATTTTTAATTGGAAAGTACGAAATCGGAACGCAGCAATGCGTAATTTGTAATTCGTAATTAAAAAGTTATTTCCCGATGCAAAAAATATAATTTATTGATTGCTAATTAATTAGAATTATAGTGGTACAAATACGGTACATAAAACACAGTACTAAAAACAAATAAAAGCACGGTATCAATAAATCAAGGCGCAAAGGTACAAATTCTTTCGATAAGAAACTATAAATTTAAGAATTAACGAGATATAAAAAAACTGCTCAAATCGAGCAGTTTTTTATCGAATGATAACTTGCTTATCGTTTCAATTTTAACACGAAAAACAAGCCGACAAACAGCAAAACGGCAATGGCAATTCGCCCGCAATACACTTGAAAATTCTGCCAACTCGACAATGGGGCTTTTATCTGTTTAACTACTTCCACCGGATAGGGAACGCGGATTGTGTCGGTTTTGAAAATGCTATCCCGCACGATTTTATCACGATACAGGTATTTGTACCGCTCAAAAAATACGGTGTCTGCAGTCTGTTTGACAAAAACAGAATCGTAGCGGAAAACGGAATCTTTTACGATTTTGTCCCTGTATTCCGTTTTGACGGTTTCGATTGGCACATATTTAGTTGTGCCGCAGGCGCAACATAAAAGCGCAACAGTGCAAAATACAACTGTCTTTTTCATTGCAATTTGATTTTTGATTGTAGATTAAACCCTGCCTGAACTTGCGAAATATCAGCATTTACGCCGTTCTCGACGGCGGACATTGCGGCGACAATAAGAATGTAATCCGCACCATCGGCGGCGGTTAGTTGTTTGTCGCGTGGAACTCCCGATCATTTTTCAACGCTTGTGATATAATTTTCGGTGTTGTTTTCGGTGGGCGGTGCAAAGCGGACAATGATTTTTTCAATGGTATTCAAGCCGTGCACTAAATAAGTATGCAGAATTACAAAACCTGCACGATAGCCGTAAGGCATCGAAGAAAAGGTTTTGAAAGATTTATTCTTCCCTTTTATTTCGCCTTGGAAAACAAAAGTACAGCGATAAATTTTACTTTACCGCTATACTTTTACTTTGAAAAATCATATTCACTCCATCAATGTTTATACCCATCTCACAAAATCAATATCATTTTTTTCCAATTAAACCACCATATATTTCCATCAAAAAAGATTTATTTGCCTCCATCGGTTTAATTATAACGCTTTTCGGACGGGGTAAATGGCGGACAAGATAAATGGCGGACAAGATTCCTCATCTCTCAAATCAGATTTTTCTGCAAAGTATTATAACACAGTATTTTGTCTATTCCATTCGTGGAATGTGTCTTCCTTTTTTTCAAGCGAAATTGTTTTATCAAGTTCTATTTCACAAAATATACTTTCCGCAGAACCTTGTTTTTTCATCCATTCGAGAATTAAAAGCATTTTGTAGCGTTTTGCAATATTCAATAAGGTCCAAAAACACGCGGGCGAATAATGTTTTTTGAGAAGTTTTGCCTTTGTGTTTGTCGGCAGTTTGGAAACAGCAACAGCCCAAAGCATTGTTTGATTTTTTATTTCAGTGAGATTTTTAGTGAAAAAACTTTGCAATTTTGTGAAATCAGGGACTTCACCTACTTCAACCTCGCGGCAAATAACCGAACAATAAGGGCGTGAAATCAAACGCTTGCACACACTATTCCAGTAAGCTTTTGCATAACGCTCATCGGTAAATGTAAGCGGCTTATCATCATAATAAGCATTTAGAATAACATTTGTGTCGCATCTATTTGCAAACTCAAAATCATCTATAATTATCTTATTATCAATAATATAATCCGGATTTTCATTCAGCAGCCACGCGATTGCCTTATAGCGTTGCAAATGAAATTCAGCGCGGTCGAAATTGTCGGAAATCCATTGTGTGATTATGGCGGAGGCAGTGGGAAAATTCACAAT
>JAISXF010000110.1 GCA_031270845.1 Prevotellaceae bacterium | reverse complement strand
CAACCTGCGGGAACAAAAAATCATGTAAAAATCATTTAAATTAATATCGTTATGAAACAGATCTTTTTAATCGCAATCTTATTTTTGTCCCTGACGGCCTTCGGGCAGGGCGTGAGTGTGGTGCGCGTCGTGCAGCTTGGCGCCGACTACGCGGCGACGCCGCCGACGGTCGAGTTTCGCGTCTATTGGGACGCTGCGACCGACAGCCGGCACCTCGACTCGGTGTGGGTGTTTGTCGATTACCAGCCCATTTCCTCGACCGGTACGGTGGGCGAATGGATACATGCGAGGCTGACATCGCCTGCGGCCACGGCGCCCGGCACGGTTATTCCCGTTACGGGAAACAGTCGGGGTTTTTACTTGCGGGGGACGCCGGCGGCGGGGTTTACTTCGACGGTTACGGTTGCGCTGGAAGGACTGACGGCCGGCGATAAATTCAACTGGTGCGCCTACGCTTCGGACTACCCGCCGAACACGACGGACGGCGCCGGTTTTTATGATTTACACGGCACGACGCCGTTTGTGGTCAATGGCGATACGCTGGGCGCCGGCGTGCGTACTTTCTCCGACTGTATCGACACGCTCACCGACGCCACGGGTTGCCCGGGACTCGTTCCGGCGAAGCCGGAGATTACGGCCTTCACGCCTTTGTTCGATACCATTTGCGCCGGCGATACCGTTACGCTGTCGGCCACGGCAACGGGCGCGTCGGAATACAGCTTCGACGACGGCACGACGTGGCAGGCGGGGGCGACGGCAAGCGTTGCTCCGACAAGCGACGCCACTTATACGGTAAAGGTGCGCAATACGGCCGGCTGCACGGTTACGGCTGCCGTCGGCGCACAGCTAAAAGTTTACTCAAAGCCCGCGGTTTCGTTCAGCGTCGCGCCTTCGACGGCCTGCGCCGGCAATACGGTAACGGTGGTGGCCGGTGGCGGCAGCTCGTACTGCTTTACGCATACCTGCACCGCCTGCGGTCGAAACCCCTATAGCAACGGCAATGACGACCCGACCGATTTCGACTGCTTCCTCGACAGCGACTCCTGCACCTTTGCGACGTCGAACAGCTATACGGTTACGATGCCCGATTCGGGGAGCGTAACCGTATGCGTACAGGTGATGAATGAACATGGCTGCATCGCCGATTCCTGCATAACCATTGCCTGCATATCGGCGCCCTATACGATTGCTCTGCTGTCGAGTGTCGATAAAATCAATCAAACCCTGTGCGAGGGGGCGGCTATTGCGGATATTATCTACGAAACGACCGGTATCATGGCGCTCTCCGAGATGACCATAAGCGGCTTGCCGCCGGGCGTTTCTCCATCATGGAATAACGGCACGCTGACTTTCAGCGGGACGCCGGAAGAGAGCGGAACGTATGTCTTTTTAGCCGGATCGACCTGCGGGGCGGTGCAGGGACGTGTAACGATTCACCCCAATCCCGCGGCTCCGACGCTGAATGCTCCGGCCGCCGTGTGCCACGGGACTGACCTGGTCTTCGTCGCATCGGGCTACACGGGCACGCTGGAGTGGAGCGCTTCCGGCGGCACGGCCGACGGCGCCAGCTATACCGTCAGCGCCGGCGCCGCTACCGGTTCGTATATGGCAAAGGTGCGCTCCGTGCAAACATATACGGACGGCTTCCCCTGCTACAGCCCCTACACGGACGATGCGACGGGGGTTGTGAATATCCGTCCCGGCGTGCCTGCGATGGGCGGCGGCGGCGTGCAATGCGGCGGGGCGCTCAATATTACGGCCGCTGCCGGCACAGACGGTATAAGCATTCGCTGGACGGACAATGACAACACGGCATCTCCGCGCAGCGAGAATACAAGCGGCACCTACTATGCCGTCAGCAAATCGGCCGGTGGCTGCGAGAGTGATGCGGCATCGGTAACGGTAACTATTCATACCGTTCCGCAAGCCATTATCAGCGGAGCGACAATCAATGCCTGCCCGGCTACCACCGTTACCTTAACGGCTACGGCGACGGGGGCGACTACTTATACATGGTATAAAAACAGCTCGCAAGTACAGACAGGAACCGGGAATAGCTATACGGTTACCGAATCGGGAACCTATACGGTTAAGGCAAGCAATGCCAACTGTACGGGGAGCCTGTCGAGCAACAAGGTTGTTACGATAGGCTCTTGCGGGATTGCGACATCCTGTACCGTCGGGCTGTACAGCATGACGCCTACACAGGATATTGGAACAACCTACGCAATAAAGTACAGTAATGCGGTGGCTCTTTGTGCAGGGTATGGAACAGGCTGGCGACTGCCTTCGAGGCCGGAAATGCAGTGCCTCTGTGGTGCGTACTTTTGGGAAGACTTTGATTACTATTCGGAGCCTCTTACCTATATTACCAATGAAGAATATAGTGCAAGTCCGTTGGCTCACCGGGCTATTCATCCGGTTGACTGCATGCCCTATATAGTGGGATTAGTTAGCGGAGCCCCTACTCATTTCAGGATTTTATGCGTGATACCCTATTATTAGAAGATGCGAACGGCCCTGCGGCACGTACAGCATCGGTGCGGGCTACTATAATCGGGGGATAATGCATTTTTCACGCATTTAAACGAAGGCCTCTCCGAGAGATTTTAAGAACCTGTCGGGGGGCAGGAAGCCTGCCCCCGTCGGGGTGCGCTTTGTGCCTTCGCGGGACAGATTCTCCTGTTTTTTTTATTCATTTTTGTAATTATAGAATAATTTTACGTATATTTGTGCGCTCAAATTCAGTAGAAGATAAATTAGCATGGACACAATAGAAAAAATTACGCCGAATAAGTACCGGCTGTTTGCGCAGGGGATGCTGTTTTGCGCCCTGGGAGCGGTATTGATGATTTTCCCCGACAGTATTTTACGGGTTGTAAACACCGTCATTGCGGTGGTGGTGTTGCTCATCGGCCTGTCGGCCGGATATTTGTATTACAAACAGAAAAAAGAAGACGGGCAGGCGCAGTGGTACTGGATTGCCGGCAGCGTGTTAGCCCTTGCGACGGGCGTTTGCCTGCTGCTGTTCGACCATCTTTTGTTTGTGTTGCTAACGGTAACGGTCGGCACGTGGCTGCTGGTTCGGAGCGTGCATATCATCAGCCGGGCTATTGCCGCCAAAGTCGTGGGCATTACCGATTGGGCATGGCTGATACTGGAAGGGCTGCTGATACTGATTTTTGCCATCATCATTCTCCTGTGGCCTGACGAAATGTCGGGAGCGATGTTCAAGGGCGGTGTCATTCTCATCGGGGTGGCGTCGTTGCTGACAGGCATTTATTGCTTCCTGCTCTTTGCACACAGCCGCAAACCGGCAAACGCTCCGCAAAACACCCACGAAAACAATATCCCAAACGAATAACACGGCGCTATGAACAGCCTCATTTTAAACATCCGTGTGGGACGATGAAAGCGGCGACGAGCATGATTACTGTCGAAAACATATCAAAAACATACGGCGCCCAGAAGGCTTTGGATAATGTCAGCTTTTCGGGGCAACGCGGCGAAGTCATCGGCTTGCTTGGGCCTAACGGCGCCGGTAAATCGACACTGATGAAAATCCTGACCGGATACCTTTCGCCGACAGCCGGCAAGGTCTCTGTTAATGGATTTGCCTTGCCGCAGCAATCGCTGGAAGCACGCCGGACAATCGGTTATCTGCCGGAACACAATCCCTTATATCCCGACATGTACGTGCGAGAATACCTGCACTTTATGGGGGGCCTGCATAAGCTGGGGCGCCGTCTTCGCCGGCGTACCGACGAAGTTATTGAAGCCACCGGAATTACTGTCGAGCAGCACAAGAAAATCGGGCAGCTGTCTAAAGGATACCGCCAGCGGGTCGGTTTGGCACAGGCGCTGCTGCACGAACCGTCGGCGCTCGTCCTCGATGAGCCGACTACCGGCCTCGACCCGAATCAAATTATTGAGATTCGGAAGCTCATTTCGGCATTGGCGCGCGAGCGAATTATTTTATTTTCCACACATATTATGCAGGAAGTAGAAGCGGTTTGCACCCGAATTCTTATTGTAAATCAAGGAAAAATAGCGGCCGACACGCCGGTTTCGCGGGAAGGCGACAACAGGTCGGTTGAAGAATTTTTTTATGTATTAACGAAAAAATAACTACCTTTACCGCGTTAAATTTTAATTTTAATAGAATTCTTTATGGAAGAAGACGACAAACTGAACAAATTGAAACTGGCAACCATTATCCTTGGAGTTATTGTGGTTGTGTTGGGTATAGTATTAATATACCTTTCGGTATCGACAATCCCCGAGCAAAAATCCGTCATCACCGCCCTGAATACGGAAAAGGACGACCTGATGATTAAGATGCAGACGCTTCGGGCGCAATACGATGACCTGAAAACCGACAACGACACCCTGAATGTGCAGTTGGAACAGGAAAAACAGAAGGTGGATATGATGATTGAGCGACTCAAGCAAACCGAAGCCACCAACCGCGCCCGTATCCGTGAATACGAGAAAGAGCTGGGCACGCTGCGCGATATAATGCGGGGCTATATCCGGCAGATTGATTCGTTGAATACGCTGAATACGAACTTGCGCCGCGATGTAACTATCGCCAGAGCCGAAGTCCGCGCTTCGGACGAACGCTACCAGAACCTGGTGCAAACGGCCGGCGACTTAGCCCAAAAGCTGGAAAAAGGCGGCGTTGTCAAAGCTCGGGATATCACAGTTACGGCGATCAACAGCAAAGGCAAAGAAGTAACGAAGGCCGGTAATACCAGTAAGCTGCGGACATGCGCCACGCTCATCGAAAATGATATTGCCGAACCCGGCCCGCGCAGCGTATTTGTGCGCGTGAAAGGCCCCGACGGTATCCTGATGACGCCGTCTGAAAATAACATCTTCCGCGTGGAAGACGGGCAGCTTATTTATTCCGCGGTACGCGAAATCGATTACCAGGGAGAGGATATTGAAGTGTGCGTTTTCTACGGCAGCACCAACGAAAAGTTTGGCAAAGGCGCTTATACTGTGGATGTCTTCTCGGGCGGTGTGCTCCTTGGCAGCGGACAGGTGCTGCTGAAATAATGCTCTATATTCATATCCCGTTTTGCAAACAATTATGCGCCTACTGCGATTTCTATTTTAGCATCTCGCTCGAACGCAAGGCGCAAATGATTGCAGCGTTAATGCGGGAAATGGAAGAACGGCGGGGATACCTGCCGTTCTTGCGTTTCCCGGCGACATTATACATCGGTGGCGGCACGCCGTCGGTATTGACGCCCGACGAATTACAGGGATTGATAGAAACAGCGCAGCGGGTTTTTGCCGTCAACATCTTTTCGGAACTGACTGTCGAGGTCAATCCCGACGATGTTACGCCCGATTATGCACGGCGACTGCGGGCGATGGGTGTAAATCGTTTGAGCATAGGCATTCAGTCGTTCCATGATCACCACTTAAAGCGGTTACGGCGGCGGCATTCTGCAATGCAGGCGATAACGTGTGTCAAAACAGCACAGGAAGCCGGTTTTGAAAATATTTCCATCGACTTGATGTACGGTCTTCCGTACCAGACGCCGGACGAATGGCAGCACGATATTGCCCAGGCACTGTCGCTCTGCGTCCCGCATATTTCCGCCTATTGCCTGACCATTGAGCCGAATACTTTATTCGGCAAACAACAGACCAAAGGCACGCTCACATTGCCGGACGAAGAAACAGTCATCCGCCAGTTTGCAGTCCTTCACACGGCGCTCGAGACTGCCGGATACACGCATTATGAGGTCTCCAATTTTGCCCTCCACGGATTTCAGGCCGTGCATAACAGCGGCTACTGGCAGGGCGTTCCGTACATCGGGTTCGGGCCGTCGGCGCATTCGTACAACGGGGAAAGCCGACAATGGAACATAGCCAACAATGTCGGGTACCTTCGGGCAATAGAGAACGGGCAGCAGGCGTTCGAGGTCGAAATACTAACCCCCGAAATGCGCTATAACGAATACCTGCTCACTTCACTCCGCACCGCCGCCGGCGCCAATCTACAACATATCGCACAAACATTCGGTGAACCGTTTCTGCACCATTGCCTGCAGCAGGCGGCGAAATATATAGCCTGCGGGCTGCTGCTGCAACATCATCAGCAACTGCAGATACCGCCGACACAGTTTATCATCTCAGACGGCATTATCCGGGCGCTGCTCTGGTAGGCGACGACCATGCTACAGGTGAGGCACGGACAATCATTCTATTGAAAAAAGTTCATTACCTTTGCAGCTACAAAACACAATACATTATGGCTACTGTTTATTTTACCAACTTACACACCTCCGCATCACTCAACCTTCAGGGGAAGATGGAGCGGCTGGTACGGGCTGCCGGCATCGAGAAGATTGACTTTAAGGATCAGTTTACTGCCATCAAGATTCACTTCGGGGAGCCGGGCAACCTCGCCTACATCCGGCATAACTATGCCGGACGGATGGTGGAAATCCTCCAGGCGCTGGGGGCGAGGGTCTTCCTAACCGACAGCAACACGCTGTACTCGGGGCGTCGGGCGAATGCCATCGACCATCTGCTGAGCGCATTCGAGAACGGATTTACGACAACCGGCGTAAAGGCTCCGGTGATTATCGCCGACGGGCTGAAGGGAACAGAATACGTGGAAATACCGGTCGAGTCGGCTATATGTAAGACGGCGAAGATCGGAGCGGCGATAGCCAATGCCGACATTATCATCAGTATGAATCATTTTAAGGGACACGAGCAGGCAGGCTTCGGCGGGGCGCTGAAGAACCTCGGGATGGGTTCGGCCAGCCGCGGAGGGAAGCTCGACCTGCACTCATCGTCACAGCCGCGTATTGAGGCGAAGCGTTGTACGGCCTGCCGGCAGTGTATGCGCTTCTGTAACTATGGGGCTATCACTGTCTGTTCTGCAGCACGAACGGCGGCTATCGACCATAAGAAATGCGTCGGCTGCGGGCAGTGTATCGCCGTGTGCCGCTTCGACGCCGTGCAGCCGGTGTGGGATAATTCATCGGAGACAATGAACCGGAAGATCGCGGAATATTCATTCGCTTTGCTCAAAGACAAGCCGCATTTCCACGTGAACTTCATCATGAACGTGTCGCCCGACTGCGACTGCTGGGCAAGTAATGACATCCCGCTGGTGCCTGACATCGGCATCGCCGCCTCGTTCGACCCCGTAGCGCTCGACCAGGCCTCGGCTGACCTGGTTACGGCTGCGCCGTCGATACACGGATCGCGGGGGAACGAGGAGGGGATGCTTAACTTAACCGGCATGGACAAGTTCACACATGTACACCCAAACACCAACTGGCGCGTGGGGCTGGAGCATGCCGAGCAAATCGGCCTCGGAAGTACGGACTACGACATCGTCGGCGTATAATTACGAACAGAGAATGAGGCATCCGGCCTGCCGGTAATCAAGCCGCGCCAATGCCTTCGGTCATGGAACAAACATCAACTAAATAATTAATCATTTATTCCATTAATCACATGAAACAAGTTATTCTATTCATTGCAGTCGCTGCCTTATTTGTCGCAGCGATACTACTTTTCAGGCCGTATTCGGGAGCGCCTTCCGAACAGGACTTCACGCAGTACGTCGATCCCTACACCGGCTCGGGAGGGCACGGGCATGTATTCGTCGGCGCTAACGTGCCCTTTGGCCTGGTGCAGGTTGGCCCCTCCAACATCCCGCAGTCGTGGGACTGGTGTTCGGGCTATCACATCTCGGATTCTACGATTATCGGCTTCAGCCACATGCACCTTAGCGGCACGGGCATCGGCGACCTCGGCGACATAAACCTTATGCCCGCCGTCGGCGAGGTTACGCTCAATCGCGGCACATCCGACGACTACTCCACGGGGCTGTATTCCCGCTTCCGGCGGGAGACAGAGACCGTCAAGGCCGGCTATTACGCCGTACACCTCGACCGCTATAACATTGACGTAGAGCTGACGGCAACGAAGCGCACGGGCTTCCATCGCTACGCCTTCCCACCGTCGGATGACGCGAAGGTTGTCATCGACCTCGAGAACGGGCAGTGCTGGGACAAGCCCGTGAGAGGGTACATCGTGCAGGAGAACGACACCGTCGTATCCGGCTTCCGGTATTCGACAGGATGGGCTTCCGACCAGCGGATATATTTCACTGCGGTATTCTCCCGCCCCATCAAGCGCTTCATGGCGACAACCACGAAGGCCATCACCGGCGGGGAGGCTGCGGCTGCCGAGGGCGAACGGGTGTACGGGGTCGCGCAGTTCAACATGGCCGGTGGCGGAAGGCTCGACGTGAAGGTGGCGCTATCGCCCGTAAGCATTGCCAATGCAAAACGGAACATGCAGGCCGAGCTGCCCGGATGGGATTTTAACCACACCGCTACGCTGGCCGACAGGGCATGGAACGACGAACTGTCGAAGATTGCCATTGAGACATCCGATGAAAGCCTGCGGCGGACGTTTTACACAGCCCTTTACCACACCATGATTGCTCCTTCGGTGTTCTGCGACGTCAACGGCGACTATCGCGGCGCCGATGGCGAGATGCATGCCTCCGAAGGCTTTACGAACTATACCACCTTCTCCCTCTGGGACACCTACCGCGCAGCGCATCCGCTTATGACAATCATCCACGCCGAGAAGATGAACGACATCATCCGCACAATGCTAACCATTTACGAGCAGCAGGGGAAGCTCCCCGTATGGCATCTGATGGGATGTGAAACCGACTGCATGGTCGGTAATCCCGGTATCCCTGTTGTCGCCGACGCCATCCTTAAGGGCTTCGATGGCTTCGACCGCACCCTCGCCTTTGACGCGATGCGCGCCTCCGCCATGCTTGACGAGCGGGGGCTGAAATACCTGAAGCAATATGGTTATATTCCATACGATAAGGAGGAGGAAGGGCTGGCAAAGTGCATGGAGTATGCCATCGCCGACTGGAGCATCGCACAGGTCGCGCTCGCACTCGACAAGCCCGAAGACCACCGCTACTTCTCCGCCCGCAGCAAGGCCTACAGGCATTATTTTGACAGCGGCACAGGCTTCGTGCGGGGGCGCTCGTCATCCGGTACGTTCCGCCCGACCTTTAACCCGTTTGAATCCGTCCACAGAGACAACGACTATACCGAAGGCAACGCCTGGCAATATACGTGGCTTGTGCCGCATGACATCGAGGGGCTCGTCGGGCTGTTTGGCAGTACCGAACGGTTTGTCGGGAAGCTTGATTCGCTGTTTGTTGCCGAAGGCTCGCTCGGAGAGCATGCCTCGCCAGACATCAGCGGACTGATTGGCCAGTACGCCCACGGCAACGAGCCGAGTCACCATATTATATATATGTATCCCTACGTTGGACAGCCATGGAAGACAGCGGAGAAGGTTCGCGAGGTGCTCTCTGTCATGTACGGCAATGCGCCCGAAGGACTGTCGGGCAACGAGGACGTCGGGCAGATGTCGGCCTGGTATGTCCTCTCGGCGATGGGCTTCTATCAGGTCGAGCCGGCCGGTGGCAAATATGTCTTCGGAAGCCCGGTGGTTGACCGCGCCGTGATACGTGTCGCCGACGGGAAGACCTTCACCGTCGAGGCCGTCAATAACAGCGCGGATAACAAGTACATCCGGCGTGTCATGCTTAACGGACAGCCTTACGACAGGTTCTGGATTGACTATCGGGACATCGCCGCCGGCGGGACCCTCACCTTCGAGATGTCGCCCACGCCACCCGACATCGCTCCGTAACAGACCTTTATGTTTCCGCTTTCGCGGATGAGAACACCTTCGGCGAGCGAACGATGCGCTAGTCCTTATGCGGACGAGACGCTAGTCCTTATGCGGACGAGACGATCGTCCGCATGCGGACGAGACGATCATCCTTATGCGGACGAGACGATCGGTCGGAAAAAGATGGAAGACCGAGGCAGAGACGCGCGACGGAAAGATGCTGTCGCGTAAGGCGGAGCAGCGACGCATGGGATGCTGCCTAAAACACTATCATACATAAATCATTATCATTAATATACTATGAAAAAAATCAGTATTGTTCTTTTCAGCATGGCTACAGTAGTCCTGCTGTGTCAAGGCGCTGCGGTGTACGCCGGGGTCGTTTGCCGTAAGGCGACGGAGGTCTATGCCGTCAAGGGCGCCGACACGCTGCGGATGGACAGGTACGACACCCCGTCGGATACCGGCCTTCGCCCCTGTGTTATCTTCGTATTCGGCGGAGGGTTTGCCAATGGAACCCG
>JAISXF010000029.1 GCA_031270845.1 Prevotellaceae bacterium | reverse complement strand
ATCTCTCGAGAGATGAAAATTATCTCTCGAGGGATAGAAACCATCTCTCGAGAGATAATTTCTATCTCTCGAGGCACAGCGCAGCTATTTGAATGGTGATTCATCGGATTTTTGTGATTTGTTCATCGTTCATCGTTCATTAATAGCCCGTCGTATCTACCGTCCAGCCGACGGCAAGGGACGGGTTGCAGCCGGTAGTGCCGGAGCCGGCGCCCGTGCCTGACTTCGGGTTGTTGCTGATATAAATGGTTTGTGTGCCGTCGCCGATGCGCAGCGTGCTGAATAAATAATCGAGCGCTGTGGCCGTTAATTGATTGTTGCTACAACGCAAAATGTTTAATGCGGTATTCGTCGTTACGTTCAGGGCGATCAATCGATTGTTGTAACAGTTCAATTCGGTTAGCGCGATATTGTTGCTCACGTCCACTGATTCCAGCAGATTGTCAGGACACGCCAAATAGGTTAGCGCGGTATGCTGGCTGACGTCCAGGTCGGTTAATTGAAGAGATCTGCAGTCAAGGCTCGTCAGTGCGCGATTATGGCTGATGTCTAATGTATCCAACGGATTAATCCCGCACCGCAATTCGGTGAGCCCAGGGTGCTGGCTGAGGTCTAAAACGGCCAGTTGATTATTGTTACACCACAATTGGATTAAGTCCGGATTATTACTGATGTCTAACGCGGGCAATTGATTGCTATGACAATACAGGGTTTTTAGTTTGGTATTATAACGTATGTCCAATACGCCCAATGGATTGCTATAACACTGCAAATTGATTAGCTCGGTATTCGCGTCCACGTTCAATTCCGTCAATAGATTGTTGTTACAGGTCAATTGAACGAGCGCGGTATTTTTGCTTACGTCTAATTCCGATAATTGACTATGGCCACAGGACAAAGTGGTTAGCGCGGTATTTTTACTGACGTCTAATGCCGTCAATGAATTGCTGCCGCAGTTCAAAGAGAGCAGCGCGGTATTCTTTGTTACGTCCAGGGAGGTTAATTTATTGCCGTAGCACGTCAAAGAGGTGGCTGCGGTATTTTGACTTACGTCTAATGCGGTCAATTGGTTGACGGCACAATGCAAAATAGTGAGCAAGGTATTTTTCGTTACGTCCAATTCGGTCAGCTGGTTGTAGTAACACTGCAAATTGGTTAGCGCGGTATTGTTCGTTACGTCCAAAGCGGTCAGCTGGTTGCCGGTACAATGCAAATAGGTTAGCGCGGAACATTGGGTTACGTCCAATGCGGTCAGTTGGTTGTCGCTACAAACCAACGTCGTTAGCGAGGGGCATTGGGTTACGTCCAGCGCCGTTAATTTCTCTTTGCCGCACTGCAAACTGGTAACAGTCCGTGCCTGTGCGGTAACGGTATGCGCCGGGAGGCCGTCGGTATAGAAATGATTTTTCCAGCCGTTGCCGGTGGTGTAGGTGCTTGTACCGTCGCCCCAGTCAATGTACATGGTGCCGGTGAAGTGAATGTAAGAATGCAGGCTGTCGGAAGTATCGGAAACCGTTCTCGTAACCATGCTGAAAAGCTCGCCGGCAATGGTAATGATGCCCTGCGTGGTGGTGGTGCCGCAGTTACCGGCGGCGGTTACGGTGTAAGAATGTGCGCCAACGGTGGCCGAGGCGGCGGCCGTGCCGGTAATTTCTACATTCGGAGCGTTCCAAGTGTAGCTCAGGCCGGCGGGCAGGCCTTCGACGGTAACGGTAGTGGCGTCGGTGGCGCCGTAAGTAACGGTGGTTAGCGGCTGGCCTAACGGTATTGTTTGGACATTGGTGCCTTGTGGTGAAATTAATGCGAAGGCCGGCGCAGGCGTGGCGCCAATGGTAACGCAGGTGTCAGCCGGGCAACCAAAGGCGTTCCATGCCCGCAGGCAGATGGTTACGCTGCCGCTTTCGGGCATCCGTACCGAGAAAGTGCTGTCGCCGGAAGGCGAGCAGTATTCAACGGTCGGGAAGTCGCAATCGACGCCGGCGTCGGTATCATTCCCCGAAAGGTAGGGGTTATGCGAAGCGCCTGCATACGTCTGCTTAAAGCAGTAGGAACTGCCGCTGCCGGCGGAGGCGGTGAGGTCAAACGTGCTGTCGGCGCAGTAGGTCGCCGGCGGGCTAATAAATACCGGCACCGGCGGCGGCACGAGGGTAACGGTGGCGGGCGCACCGGTGGCGGTACAGCCGGCAGCGTTTTTTATATATATGGTGTATTCGGTGGTGGTCGTCGGCGAGAAGGTGGCGGAGTTGTTGGTTATCCACGTGGCGCCGTCATCGAAGCTGTAGAAGGCGGCATCGGCGGCGGTGGCGGTGAGGGTTGTGGTGTCGCCGGTACAGATGGAGTCGGGCGAGGCGGTGAGTACCGGCGTGGCGGGCGGTGCGGGCAGGATGCCGGGGCAGCCGGTGGCGTCAGTAAGGGCGGTAATGCAATCGCCGGAAAAGGTGCGGACGCCGGCGGTGAGCGTCGAGCCGTTCACTACGAAGGGCGGCGTGCCGTGCAGGTCGTAGTGCGCTGTGCCGAGGGTGGCGTTGGGCGGGTAGTCGGTAGCGTAGGCGCACCAGTTGAATTTGGCGTCATCCAGGTTTTGCAACGCTACGGTAACTTCGGCAGTGAATGCGCCTGTGGCATTACCGCGCAGGTAGAAACCGCGCGCCGCAGGCTGGAACGGATAACTCGGCGTGCCGGCGCTCACGGAGGCCACCGGAGTGGTGAGGGTAGCCGGCGTCCAGCTGTCCAACACATTGCCGGCGTTGATACGCTGGAAATCGACAAACACCCATACGCTGTCCAAATGCTTGGCGCCAACGGGCGCGGTGTTCCAATAGACCTCGAAGGTAACGGTAGGCGTGGCGCCGTAGGTGGTTGAGATTTGCCTGATTTCAACAACGCGCTGCCCAAAAGCAGGGGTCAGGGAGAGCGCTAAAATAGAAAGGAAGAGAATTTTTTTCATTTGTTTACTGTATTAGTCTGAACTATGATTTTTTTGATTTTATGAGGACTGTGATTTATATAAAGAATACGAGGGATGATACGATACTAACATAAAACCCCGCACGGGACAAATGCCCTGCGGGGTTGTGTTAAGATAACCGTTTGGATTTAAGAAATAATTGCGCTGTGCGCTGTGCGCTGTGCGCTGTGCGCTGTGCGCTGTGCGCTGTGCGCTGTGCGCTGTGCGCTGTGCGCTGTGCGCTGTGCGCTGTGCGCTGTGCGCTGTGCGCTGTGCGCTGTGCTGAATGCGTCAGCGCAGCACAAAGCTACGGGTTTTTCCGGTATAATGCAGGGGTTGCCGGAACTTTTTATTAGAAACTTATTAACAACTGTCATTTGTTTTTACTAAAATGAGGCGCAAAGATATTCTTTTTTCTTTAATCCGCCAAACTTTTTTTAATTAAGTATGAATTATGAATTATGAATTATGAAGTATGAAGTATGAAGTATGAACTATGAACGATGAACTCGTTATTCGGGGAAAGTCTCTCCACGTCGTCGAGCAACTTTTTACATATGGTAGAAAGTCTCTCGACATCGTCAAGTGACTTTCTGCATATGGTAGAAAGTCTCTCGACATCGTCAAGTGACTTTCTACATATGGTAGAAAGACTCTCGACATCGTCAAGTGACTTTCTACATATGGTAGAAAGTCTCTCGACATCGTCAAGTGACTTTCTACATATGGTAGAAAGTCTCTCGACATCGTCAAGTGACTTTCTGCATATGGTAGAAAGTCTCTCGACATCGTCGAGCGACTTTCTACCTATTGCAAAAAATTTCTCAGCGAAAAATTTCTCCGCATTGCGGAGCAACTTTCTACCTATTGCGAAAAATCTCTCAGCCGTTCCGCTTAACCGCCTAACATAATCCCGATGCCGGTTCATAGTTCATCGTTCATAGTTCATACCTCATACCTCATACCTCATACCTCATACCTCATACCTCATACCTCATACATCATAGTTCATACTTCATCGTTCATCGTTCATCGTTCATCGTTCGTAATTCGTCATTCGTAATTCGTCATTCATTTTGTCGTTTTGCAAAAAAACACTATCTTTGCACCTCATTTTTGAAAGAATAGCAGGGCCCTTAGCTCAGTTGGTCAGTAGCACTTGACTCATAATCAAGGGGTCGTTGGTTCAAGCCCAACAGGGCCCACAAAACACAACAAGCCGTTATACAACGTAACGGCTTTTTTCATTCCTGCCTCTTTTGGATAGCCATTTTTTCCGTACATTTGTGGCTTCAAATAAATAATGTACATGATTATGAAAAAATGGCTTAAAATTACAGGTGTCGTTATCCTCGTGCCGGCGCTGGCGCTGGCTGTTATGCCCTTCGCATTCAAGGGGAAAATACTGGAGGTGGCGAAAAACGAACTGAACAAATCGCTCAATGCCCATATTGATTTCGAGCGGCTGGGGCTGAATTTCTTCCGGAATTTTCCGAATGCTACGGTGTCGCTCGAGAATGTCTCTGTGGCCGGCATCGGCGAATTTGCCGGCGATACGCTGATTTCCGCCGGAGAACTGTCGGCGACGGTCAATCTTTGCAGTCTCTTTGGCGATGCGGGGTATGAGATTGTCAAAATAACCCTCGACCGGGTGCGGCTGCGTGCCGTTATCCGCGAAAGCGGGAAAGCGAACTGGGATATTATGCCCGTCGCCGCGCCCGGCGAACCCGCCGGGGAGGAGGCCGACAGCAGCCCCTTCAAACTGCTGCTTACCGCGCTAAGCATCACGAATACCAATATTTATTACGATGATATTGAAGGGAACATGAGCGTGGCGCTGGAAAACCTTCAGCTTTCGCTTTCGGGCGATATGACGGCCGACGAAACGCGCATCCGGACGCAGTTGCGCATTGGCGCGCTGAGTTTTATGATGGATAAAATCCCCTATCTGTCGCGGGCGCGGGTGAACGGCGCTATGCAGCTCGACGCCGACCTGAAGCATAATATATATACGCTGGCCGACAATCATATTAATATCAATGAAATCAGCGCCGGCATCGACGGGTGGGTGGCGCTGCGCGATGATGGGGAGGGGATAGAGTTGGATATTCGGGTGCAGGCGCCGGAGACACAGTTCAAGGACATCCTGTCGCTGATTCCGGCCATCTA
This sequence comes from Prevotellaceae bacterium, assembly GCA_031270845.1. Lineage (GTDB taxonomy): Bacteria > Bacteroidota > Bacteroidia > Bacteroidales > UBA932 > JAIRKX01. The sequence continues at coordinate 15,850 of JAISXF010000029.1, read as the reverse complement.
CGCGACGAATTTTAAGGATTTGCAAACAGCGGGCGCGGTAAGTCTTCAGGCGTCGGCCAAAGGCACGATGCAAGGCGACCTCCTGCCGGCTTTCGACGCGCAGCTGACCATTGCCGACGCCATGTTCCAATACCCCGGTATGCCCCAGTCGGTAACCAATATCCAGGCCGACATCCACGCCTTCAATACGGGCGGCACGGCCGATAATACTGTGGTCGATATTTCGCGTTTCCATTTTGAAATGGGCGGCAATCCCTTCGACCTGAAACTTCGTATCGGCACGCCGGTGAGCGACCCGGACATCGCGCTGACGGCCGTCGGGAAGCTGAACCTCGGCCTCGTTAAGGAAATTTATCCGCTGGAAATGATGGAGCTCAGCGGCCGCCTCGAGGCCAATATGGAACTCGCGGCGCGCCTCTCGGCCATCGAAAGGGAGCAGTACGAACAGGTACATGCGGCGGGGTCGTTGCTTGTCAGCGACCTGCTGCTCAAATCGGAAGACATGCCGGATATGGAGGTGAAAAAGGCCGCGCTGGCGTTCTCGCCGCGGTATGTGGCGCTGAGCGATTTTGCCGCGCTCGTCGGCCGCAACGATATTTCCGGCAGCGGAAAGATAGAGAATTTCATTCCTTATTTTATGAACGATGGAACGCTGAAAGGCACGCTGGCTGTTCGTTCCGAATACCTGAATCTGAACGATTTTATGCGCAGCGATACCGTCGCCGTCGCCGGCGATACTTCCTCGCCGGCAACTCTCAAACTGCCGAAGAATATTACCTTCGACATGGACGGCTCGTTCCGCCGCGTGGTGTTCGACCGGCTGGAGATGGATAATGTCGTCGGGCAACTGCGCCTCAAGGGCGGCAAGCTGGAGATGCAAAACCTGTCGCTGGACGCCCTTGGCGGCAAACTTAAAATCAACGGTTACTACGACTCGAGCCGCGACAACCGGCCGCAGGAGGTCTCCCTGGCGCTGGATATTCGGGATGTGTCGTTCGTCAAAACGTTCGAGACCTTTGTTACCGTGCAGCAGCTGGCGCCGATTTTTGAAAACCTGACCGGCAATTATTCGGCCACGATGCAGTTCTGGTCGCCGTTAGCCGACGGGTTTATGCCGGAGCTGGGGGCGTTGAAAGCCGATGGCGTACTGCAATCCAGCAACGTAACGGTGCGTAATTCCTCCGTGCTGGACGGGCTGGCGGCGGCGCTTAAGAACGAATCGTTGAAGGAACTTACGATAAAAGACCTGAAACTGCCGTTTGCCATCGACAACGGGCGGGTTACGACCAAACCGTTTGCCGTCAATTTCGGCGCGGGCGTTATGAACCTCTCCGGCACCACAGGGCTGGACCAGTCGATTGATTATACCGCGCATATTGACTTGGCGGGCAAGCTGACCAACAAATACCTGAATAAGGTTACCGTCAAAATAGGCGGCTCGTTTACGCATCCGACCTTCGGCATCGACGCCAAAGACGCTGCCGACCAGGCGCTGGGCGCGCTGGTGGGGTCGGCGCTGGGCGGGGGTGCGGGCGCCTCCGTTTCCGAACAGGCTAATGAAGAACTGAAGAAGCAGGCCGAAAATATCCGCAAACAGGCGCGGGAAGCCGGTGAAAAATTGGTGGCCGAAGCGGAAAAGCAGGGGCAAAAGCTTATCGACGAAGCGAACAAAACATCGAATGCTCTCGCGAAGATAGCTGCCGTCAAAGCCGCCGAAGCCGCCGCGAAGAAACTCAAAGACGAAGCCCAAAAGCAAGCCGACCGGCTTAACGAGGAGGCAGAGAATAGCATTAGGGGATTGGGAATTACGGATTAAAAATTACGAATTACGAATTACGAATTACGAATTACGGTTTCGGGATTGCTTTGTGAGAGAAAAAAACAAAAGATACGGCGTGCTGTGGCGGCGATACGGCGCATGGACAGAGGGAAATTATAAAGATTATAGCATTAAAGCAGGAAAAGATTTTGTCGATAATTCATAAAAGTTTTTTCAATTCAAATAATTGTATTACTTTTGCACTCCGAAACGAAACGAGGGGCATTAGCTCAGTTGGCTAGAGCGCTTGCATGGCATGCAAGAGGTCGTGGGTTCGACTCCCACATGCTCCACAGAATAAAGCAAATCCCGATTATGCCGATAATCGGGATTTTATACGGAAAGAGGAGGGGCATTAGCTCAGCTGGCTAGAGCGTTTGCTTCGCATGCAAGAGGTCGCGGGTTCGAATCCCGCATGCTCCACAAACGTAAAAGATTAAAAGCCACGATGTGTTCTGCATCGTGGCTTTAATTTAAAATATATGCTTGTGTTCATAAGCTTGTCTGCTACCGTATTCAATATTCAATATCCCAGCAGGAAGAGGCAGGGTTTTTTGTGAATATCGGGAACCGGCGCGGCTTTCCATTGGGCAATGGTGGCGGTGCGGATAAACTGCTCGGGGCGAGTGAGTCCGGCGGCGACGCAGAGCCGTGTCGAAGGGGCGGCCGTTAGCAGAATGTCGGCAAAGAGGGCGAGGTTCCGGTAGGGCGTTTCGATGAACAGTTGGGTTTGTCGGCTTGTGATGGCTGTATGTTCCAGCTGTTTTAGCCGTTCGCGCCGTTCGTGCGACGGTATCGGCAGGTAGCCGGCAAAGGCAAACGATTGCCCGTTCAATCCCGAAGCCATCAGCGCCAGCAATATCGACGAGGGGCCAACCATCGGAACGACGTCTATCCGAAGCCCGTGCGCCAGCTGTACCAGCGCCGCGCCCGGGTCGGCCACCGCCGGCGCGCCGGCTTCGCTCAGCAAACCGATGCTGTGGCCGTCCAACGCCGGTTGTAAAAACGGGTAAATCTGTTCGGGCGCCGTATGTTCGTTCAGTTCAAAAAAAGTCAGTGCGTTAATTGGGGTGGTAATTTTGGCGCGGGACAGAAAGCGCCGTGCGGTGCGCAGTTCTTCTACAACAAAAACATGCAGCTGTTGCACTACGGACAGTGTGGCTTGCGGAATCACTTCTTCGATGAGGCCTTCGCCGATAGGCGTCGGGATCAGGTATAATTTTCCGCGAGGCATGGCCGGAGGATTGTTAAAATGAGATGCGTTAAGCGCTGGCTTTGGTTTTTGCAGGACGTTCGAGGGCAAAGCGAAGCACTTCGGCAATTGTTTTTACATAATGAAACCGCAGTCCGGTGATGTAAATTTCCTTGATTTCCTTAATATCCTTTTCGTTGTCGGCCGAGAGGACGATGTCTTCGATGCCGGCGCGTTTGGCGGCGAGGATTTTTTCCTTGATTCCGCCTACGGGCAATACTTTTCCGCGCAACGTAATTTCGCCGGTCATTGCCACCCCTTTGCGCACTTTGCATGCGGTAAAGGCCGATGCGAGCGAGGTAACCATCGTAACGCCCGCCGACGGGCCGTCTTTCGGGATAGCACCTTCGGGGACATGAATATGAACGTTCCAGTCGTCGAACTTGTCGGCGGGCAGGTCAAGCAAATCGGCGTGCGCTTTGATATACTGAAGCGCCAGCGTGGCCGACTCTTTCATAACATCGCCGAGGTTGCCGGTGATAGTCAGGTTTCCCTTTCCTTTGCTCAGGCTCGATTCTACAAACAGGATTTCGCCGCCGTTGGCTGTCCAGGCCAGTCCGGTAACAACGCCCGTAAACTCGTTGCCCTGGTACATTTCCTTCAAATACTTCGGAGCTCCGAGGATTTCGGTCATGGCCTTTTCGGTCAGTCCGGGTTTTGTTTTTTCGTTGAGGGCGATTTTTTTCGCATAGTGGCGGGCGATTTTGGCCAGCTGCTTATCGAGCGCCCGGACGCCGGCCTCGTGTGTGTAGCGGTCGATGAGGAGCGCGAGGATGGTATCCGGTATTTTAATTGCTTTGGGACGCAGGCCGTGTGCGGCTAATTGTTTCGGGAGCAGGTGCCGTTTGGCTATTTCCGTTTTTTCTTCGAGCAGGTAGCCGCTCATATCGATCATTTCCATCCGGTCGCGCAGGGCGGGATGAATATTGCCGATATTGTTTGCGGTTGTAATAAAAAGCACTTTCGACAAGTCGTAATCCAGCTCCAGATAGTTATCGTGGAAGGTGCAGTTCTGTTCCGGGTCCAGCACTTCGAGGAGCGCCGAGGAGGGGTCGCCGCGAAAATCGTTGCCGACCTTGTCGATTTCATCCAGCATAATCACCGGATTTCCCGATTTGCATTTTTTGATTGTTTGGATAATGCGCCCCGGCATTGCGCCGATGTATGTTTTACGGTGTCCGCGGATTTCCGCTTCGTCATGCAGTCCGCCCAGCGAAATGCGGCCAAAGGAACGCTCGAGCGCCCGCGCCACCGATTTTCCAAGCGATGTTTTCCCCACGCCCGGCGGGCCGTAGAGGCACAGAATGGGCGATTTCAAATCGCCTTTCAGTTTTATCACCGCCAGATGTTCTATGATACGGTCTTTCACCTGATCTAGCCCGAAATGGTCTTCGTCGAGAATGTGCTGTGCGTTTTTGAGGTCGAGGTTATCGACCGTATATTCGCCCCAGGGCAGCTCCAGCAGAGTCTGCAGGAAGTTATACTGGATGCCGTAATCGCCGGCGTAGGGGTTCGTCCGCTCTAATTTTTGCATTTCCTTTTCAAAGGTATCGGCTGCTTCCTGCGGCCATTTTTTCGTGGCTGCTTTTTCGCGCAGTTCCTTTATTTCGTCATCCATATTCCCGATTCCCAGCTCGTCCTTGATGGTTTTAAGCTGGTTATGCAAATAATATTCGCGCTGCTGCTGGCTGATTTCTGTATGTACCTTCTGCTGGATGTCGTTGCGGATTTTCAGCACTTCGATTTGTTTGTTCAGCAGTTCCAGCAGTTTGGTTGCCCGTTCGACCATGCCGTCTTCTTCGAGCAGGGCTTGTTTGTCTAACGGGTTTTCCACGTCGAGGCTGGCGGCAATATAATGAATCAGAAAACTGCGGCTGTCCACATTTTTAATGGCATATTCCACTTCCTGCGGCAGGTGCGGTGAAAGTTTGACAATATGCAGCGCCACCGCGCGGATAGAGCCTATCAGGGCGTCGTAATGCTTGTCGGGCGCCGGAGGGATAATATCGTTGCGCGCCACGACGGTTGCGACAAAGTACGGGTCGTCGGCCGCGATTCGCTTGATTTCGAAGCGGCGTACGCCTTGCAGGATGGCGGTAATGGCGCCTTCCGGAATTTCTACTATTTTCAGGATTTTTGCCAGCGTGCCTACTTTTTGCAGGTCGGTTGCCTGCGGGTTATCAATTTTCGCGTCGTTCTGCGTGGTTGCACCCAGCAGTTGCGAGCCGTTGTGGACATCGCGCAGCAGGCGGATGGATTTTTCGCGGCTGACGGTAATCGGCATGACCATTCCCGGAAACAGGACCGCATTGCGCAAAGGCAGCAACGGGAGGTGCTTGGGCACATCCAGCGCGTCGTTATTAAGGTCATCGTCCGGGAATATAGGGATATAATCGATTTCTTCGCTTCCCCAATTGCTTGTATAGATCATTGTTTTTAGCCTTTTAATTAATATTGTTTATTTTTTGCAAAGCGACTTGCGCCCGTCTCTGCCATTTTGTCATATAAAATTGCGTCGCGTGATAGACAAGCATCGTGCCAAAATTAAAAAAACGGAGTGATGAGCGTAATATAAAAGCCGCCCTCGCGTTTCCGGTTGATGGAATAGTCGATGCGGAAGACGATGTCATAATAAGTTACCAGATCGAAACCGCCGCCGCCACTGTACAGGAAAAGATTTTGCAGGTCGTTATGCCGCATGGCATGACGGTTGTACGAATAGCCGCAATCGACAAACAAATTGGCATAAATTGTAAAATGAATTTTTTTGAATTTATCGAGCGCCGAAAGCCATTCGAGTTCATACGTCTGTGTAGGCATTATCAAAAAACGGATCGTGTTTTTAAATAATACGAAATATTCGCCGTCCATCACATAATCTTCATAGCCACGCAGGTAATTATTATCATATCCCAACGCCCGCTTTGCCGTATAGACTTCGCGGCTGCTGACTGACAGTTTGGCGGCTACCGAGCCGGCATAAAACCAGCGGCGTGCCAGCGGCCAGTAGGTTGCGATTTCGGGATACAATTCGCCGGTCAGCATCCGGTCGTTCAGCACCGTAGTGGCCGAAGCGGTTATTTTCCACAGCGTGCCGCTAAGCGGGTAGGAGTACGAGTCGCGATAGTCGCTGGCGTATGAATACAGGGCATTCAGGGTATGGCGCCGGGTATGGGAGCCGCCCCAGTAGGCCGGGTTCAGCTGTAGCAAGGTATCGTCGATGGCCGTATATTCGTAATACAGCCGGACGGTTTGTCGTTCGCGTATCTGCGGGCGGAACGAATAGTTGATGCCGGCCGAGTAGCGTTCCCGGATCGCCCGCCCGTCGGTTGTTACGTACGACGGCTTATTGTACGCCGTGATATAGGCCGCATTATGCACGCGGTTGTAGCCCAGCGAAAGCCCCAGCAGATGCCTGCGGGCTTTATCGAGCGACACGTCGGAATACGAAAACGACAGCCCCTGCTGATAGCCGATACGCGCGTTGAGATTCATGTTTTCATTCAACCCACGCATATTTTCAATATTCACGCCGGCGCCAAATGAAAACCGCGACCAGTCGGGATGCCGGATCCAGGTGCTGATATTCCGGTCTTCAAACACCAAATCGATCACCGGCCAGATGTACCAGCGTTCCTCCACGCGGATATGCACATCGACTACGGCATTATCGCGCAGTGTATCGGATATATATACATAATTAAAAAGTAAGGTATTGAGGATATTCTGCCGCGAGGCTTCCAGTTTCCGGCGCAAATCGGCCAATGGCAGCGTATCGCCCTTATTGAACGTCAGTTCCCGGTAAATAACCGATGCCCGCGACTGCTTGTTTCCCGACAGGAAAATATTATCGACCGTTACATTCTGCGCACATAAAGGATGGCTTATCAGGCATAGAAACAGTATAATGTAATAATATAATGATTTCATAAAAGGCCTCAAAGGTACAAAAAAAATCGGATGCCTCATGGCCGATCCTGCGTAAAGCTCGGCGAAATGCACGCCTCATGCCAGGAATAATTTTGCCATATCAAAGATATGTCTTACTTTTGCAGCAATAAAACACGCCATGCTGCTTTCATTCAATTTTTCGTTCCATATCATTTTTACTTGCCGATGCACGCTCGAACCGGCATAGAGCTTCTGGCTCCTGCAGGCAATTTCGAGTGCCTGACGGCGGCGGCGCAGGGTGGCGCCGATGCGGTGTATTTCGGCGTGGGCAACCTGAACATGCGCGCACATTCGGCGCATAATTTCCAGACCGGCGATTTGGCCGCCATCACCGCATTCTGCCGCACGCATGGCCTCCGTTCCTACCTTACGGTCAATACCGTATTGTACGACGACGAGTTGGACGAGATGCGCCGCATCGTCGATGCGGCAAAGCGGGCGGGCGTGTCGGCGGTTATTGCGTCGGATATGGCCGCTATCGGGTATGCGCGGCAGCAGGGCCTCGAGGTGCATATTTCCACACAGTTGAACCTGACCAACAGGGAAGCCGTGCGCTTCTATGCGCAGTTTGCCGACGTGGTGGTGCTGGCGCGCGAGCTGTCGCTCGATAAAGTAAAACAAATCCATAGGCAGATTGAAGCCGAACCGGTCGAAGGCCCCGGCGGGCAACCGGTGCGTATCGAAATGTTCTGCCACGGCGCGTTTTGCATGGCCGTGTCGGGCAAGTGCTATTTGAGTCTCCATGAGTATAATGCATCGGCCAACCGCGGGTCGTGCTACCAGATATGCCGGCGCGGGTACACGGTAATAGACAACGAATCGGGCCGTGCGCTGGCTATCGACAACCAGTACATCATGTCGCCGAAAGACCTTTGTACCATCGGTTTTTTAGATAAAATGACCGACGCCGGCGTCCGGGTATTCAAAATCGAAGGACGCGCCCGCTCGGCCGACTATGTGAAGACCGTCACCTCCTGCTACCGCCGCGCCCTCGACGCCCTGTGCGAAGGCCGCTATACGCCGGCGCTCACGGCAGCGCTCACGGCAGAACTGCAAACCGTCTTCAACCGCGGCTTTTGGGACGGCTACTACCAGGGCGCACGGCTCGGGGAATGGAGCGACGTATATGGCAACAATGCCACCGAACGCAAGATGTACATCGGCAAAGCCATCAATTACTTCAACCGGCTGGGCGTGGCGGAGTTCTTAATCGAAACCGGCGAGCTGGCCGTCGGCGACGAGGTGTTAATCATCGGCCCCACAACCGGCGTCGTCCGCCGGCGGGTAACCGAAATCCGCGTGGACTTGCAGCCGGTGGCGAAAACCGTGAAAGGCGACGCCTGCTCTATCGCCATACCCGAAAAAATCCGCCGCGCCGACAAGTTGTATAAAATGATGAATGATGAACGATGAACGATGAACGATGAACCGTAAACTCCTGAACAGCGAATTGAACCGCCTTACGCCCGGCGCCTTCCGCGAGGCGGTGAAAATGCCCGTTGTGCTGGTGCTTGACAATATCCGCAGCCAGCACAATATCGGCGCGGCGTTTCGCACGGCAGATGCGTTTTGCATCGAAAAAATCGTCCTCTGCGGCATATGCGCCGTGCCGCCGTCGGCCGAAATCCATAAGGCTGCACTCGGCGCCGAAGATACGGTGGCGTGGGAATATGCCGCTGACACCGTCGCGGCCATCGCGCAGCTCAAGCAGGCGGGCTACACGGCCCTGGCCCTCGAGCAGGCCGAACGGCGAACCCTGCTGCACGGCTTCAGCCCGAAAGCCGGCGAAAAATATGCGCTGCTCTTCGGCAACGAGGTGCATGGCGTGCAGCAGCCAGCCGTCGATGCCTGCGACGGCTGTCTGGAAATCCCGCAGTTCGGCACCAAACACTCATTGAACGTCAGCGTCAGCATCGGCATTGTGCTATGGGATTTCGTAATTAAATTGAAACTGTAACGACGGCGTTACTATTCTACAATCGTATTATAATCAACCCTAAAAAAATTATCAACAATTATTTTTACCGTAAAGTAGCCGCCGCTCTTTATTTTTATTGTACTTTTGCAGCCCTGTCTATGAAAATCCGAATGTATGTTTAATTTAATATTTATCTATTAGTATGGCATTAAATTTAGGTTCAAAACTCCGGGAGCTGGAACGGAAAACGGAGAAAGCCGTGCGCGGCGGCGGCGAACAGGCCATTGCCAAACAGAAGGCGATGGGCAAACTGCCCGCCCGCGAACGTATCAACTACCTTGTGGACGAAGGCTCGTTCTATGAATATGATTTGTTTATAGAACATGACGCCCGCGAGTTCGGTATGGACGGCAAGGAATTACCCGGCGACGGCGTCGTTATCGGCACTGGCAAGATCAATGGCCGGCCGGTAGCTATCTTTGCCCAGGACTTTACGGTGGCCGGCGGCTCGCTTGGCTTTATGCACGCCCGCAAAATCACAAAAATTATGGATTATGCCCTGCGTATGCGCATCCCGCTGATTGGCATCAACGACTCGGGCGGGGCGCGTATTCAGGAAGGCGTTAACTCGCTGGCCGGCTACGGCGAGATTTTTTTTCGCAACACATTGGCCAGCGGCGTTATCCCACAGCTATCGGTCATCCTCGGACCCTGCGCCGGAGGAGCGGTGTATTCGCCGGCACTGACCGACTTTGTATTTATGGTCGATACCATTTCAAAGATGTTTATCACCGGCCCTGAAGTCATTAAATCGGTGCTTGGCGAAGAAATTTCGATGGAAGAGTTGGGCGGCGCTCGGGTTCATAATGAAATCACCGGGAATGCCCATTTCTTCGCCCTCTCGGAAGAAGAGTGTTTTAAGCAAATCAAAACGCTGCTTTCCTTCCTGCCGTCGAACAACGAGCAGCGGCTGGCGCCGGCGGAGGTCAAAGAACCGAAAAAGCAATTCCACATTGACAAGATTGTGCCGGTCGATCCGACACGCCCCTACGACGTCCGCCATGTGATCAGGGCGTTAGTTGATGATTCGGACTTTTTTGAAATTCAGGAACGGTGGGCGGGCAATATCGTCATCGGCTTCGGGAGGCTCAACGGCGAGACGGTCGGCTTTGTAGCCAACCAGCCGCTGGTGCTGGCCGGCGTGCTCGACTGCGACTCGTCGGACAAGGCCGCGCGCTTTATCCGCTATTGCGATGCGTTTAATATCCCGCTGGTAACTGTCGAAGACATGCCGGGCTACCTGCCGGGCGTCGACCAGGAGCATGCGGGCGTCATCCGGCACGGGGCAAAACTGCTGTATGCATACAGCGAAGCGACCGTGCCGCGGATTACGATAATCCTGCGCAAGGCGTACGGCGGTGGTTACATTGCCATGAACTCGCGACACCTGCGCGCCGATTTTGTCTTTGCCTGGCCGATGGCCGAAATTGCCGTCATGGGGCCGCAGGGCGCGGCGAACATTATTTTCCGCAAGGAAATCATGGAAGCCCCCGACCCCGACGCGATGCGCAAACAGAAAGTCGAAGAATACAAGAAAAAATTTGCTAACCCTTACGTAGCTGCCGCCAAAGGCTACATTGACTCGGTGATATCGCCGAAGGAAACCCGCAAATTCATCATCCAGTCGCTCGAACTGTCGAAGACGAAAACCGTCGGCCGGCCGCATAAGAAACACGGTATTCCCCCATTTTAAATCGCACGATTATGGAAGAAAAGACACAGGAAACAGCGATGGACATCCCCTCCATGATAACCGACAGCGCCGAAGATTACCTTATGGTAACCGAACAGGGACGGCGGTATAAGACCACGTTTACCCGGAAATTTGAAAACCGCGTACCGTGGACGCCGCCCAACCCCGAAGAGGTGAAGTCGATTATTCCGGGCACCGTGCACAGGATTTCCATTCAGGCGGGCGACTATGTCTGCCAAAACGACGAGCTGCTGGTGTTCGAGGCGATGAAAATGTACAACGTCATCCGCGCGCCCTTCAACGGGATGGTGCATGAAATACGGGTCAAAGAAGGCGACCACCTGCCGAAAGGGGCGGTGATGCTCGTTATTCGCCCGACAAACGAAACGCCAAAAGATATTAAAAAAAGAGTGCGGATACAACAGACCGCCGTAAAAAAATCGAAAGGCAAGAAGCGGAAAGCGTAATGTGTTAATGTGATTAATGCGCCAATGTGAAAACCCCGAAGGGGTGTTATTATTATGCTGTCGAGTCTCGGCCGCATGGCTCAACCCCAGCGTCGAACAAGGCCCATGGAGCAACGAAATCACAGAAATAATAGCGTGATTTTTTAAATAAAAAAATCCCTATCTTTGTGCCTTCATTTTAATGGATAGAATATGTTAACAACCGCAGAAGTGCCTCCACGAGAGGCCATTCTTACAACTCTGACCGACCGTGTACAGGTCAAAAACAAAGCGTACGAAGCGACGCTGGAGACGTTTACATTGCTCAAAGAACTGCTCCACGAATTGTGTAACGACACCAACGAAATCTTGGAAGAACGCCATGAACATCCGCCCCGTCTCGATTACCGCGACAGGGGAAAGTTTGAAGCTGAAATCAAAGTTGCCGGCGATATTTTGATTTTCAGTATGCATTCCAATATCTTCCAGTTCGACCGCGACCATCTGATTTGGAAAACATCGTACGTCCAAAAAGAAAAAAATGCCTCGTACTGCGGCATTATCAGTATCTATAACTTCCTGGCTGACTCGTTTAAGTACAACCGGCAGGATGATTTGGGATACCTTATCGGGCGGATTTTTATTAACAAAGACCGGCGTTTTTTTGTCGAAGGGAAACGTCAGATGGCCTTCCGATACCATACATTCGGCGAAAAAAGCATTATGCCCGACGACATCAAGGTCATCCTCGAGACCGCCATCCTCTATGCCATCGAATTTGATTTGCTCACTCCTCCCTACGACCATGTCAAAGAAGCTACGGTGGGGCAGATGAATGCGAAAATCGAAAACGCCAAACTCCAGACCGGCAAACGCCTCGGCTTCAAATTCAATTCCGACGACGTGCTGGCCTCTACCCATTCGACATACTATAATTAATAGTTGCCGACGATGAAACAGACCAGGCTGTTCCAACACTTTCAACGCTACTGCGCTACCCACCGCCTGTACGACGCCGAAAGTCGCTGGCTGGTGGCTGTCAGCGGCGGCGTCGATTCGATGACACTGGCGCACCTCTGTCTTGATTCCGGCTGGACGACAGGTATCGCGCACTGCAACTTCGGTCTGCGCGGCGAAGAGAGCGACGGCGATGCGCTCTTTGTCAAAGAGTGGGCGCACGCCAACCACATTCCCTTTTTCAGCACCTGTTTCGACACCGAACACTATGCCAAAAACAACGGCCTGTCGATACAGATGGCCGCCCGCAACCTGCGCTACGAGTGGCTCGAAGACCTGCGCATGGCACGCGGCTACACCGCCATTGCCGTAGCTCACCATGCCGACGACAACGCGGAAACCGTACTCATAAACCTCCTTCGTGGCACGGGATTGAAAGGCCTGCGCGGGATGCAGCCGGCCAGCGGGCACATTGTCCGTCCCCTGCTCTTTGCCCTGCGCCGCGACATCATGGCCTATGCCCGGAAACACGCTATTGCCTACCGCGAAGACCGCACAAATGCCAGCGACGACTACCTCCGTAACCGGATTCGCCATACCCTCATGCCGGCGATGCAAAAAATCAGTCCGTCGGCCACCACCACCATCATCACCACAGCCAGCCACCTCGCGCAGGCCAACCGCGTGATCGATACGGAAAAAGAACGGGTTGCCGCCGCCTGCTGCTCGTACACAGGCAACGAGGTTCGCATCTCCATCGCTGCCCTGAAGGCCGTGCCGCACTACGATTTCTGGCTGTTTGAACTTATCAGGGACTACCATTTTTCGGGGGCTGTAACGAGCAACATTCTGGAAGCGCTCGACGGACAGGCCGGCAAACAGTTTAACAGCGCCAGCCATACCTTAATAAAAGACCGCAACGAACTAATCATCACCCCCCTGATGCTGCCGCCGGCAGTCGACGAACGGCACATCGCAAAAAATTTCCGCATGATTACCCAGCCGGTACCCATGCGTTTCGACTACCGGACAAAAGGCACGCAATTCGTTATTTCTCCTAAAAAAAATACCGCCTGCCTTGCGGCGGACAAACTGAAATTCCCGCTCCTGCTGCGTCCCTGGCGCGACGGCGATGCATTTATCCCCTTCGGTATGAAAGGCAGCAAAAAAATCAGCGATTTCCTGATAGACGAAAAAATCCCGCTCCACGAAAAAGCCCGGCAATATGTACTCGTTTCCGGCGCCGAAATCGTCTGGCTCGTCGGCCGGCGTATCGACGAACGCTACAAAGTAACCCCCGATACCCCCGAAGAACTTGTTATTACCTTACGTTCCCATTAACTACATCCATGGTTGAAAGAAAAACATTTACATCCCCGCGATTTGCCATGATAGGCAATGGCAGCTGGGCGACGGCGCTCGTCAAATTACTGCAAAACCACGAAGATTTGCTGTACTGGTTTGTGCGCGACCACGACATGATCTCCTACATTCAGCGTTACCGCCACAACCCGCACTTCCTGCGCGCGGCGACGCTCGACCCGGCGCGGATAGAAATGTCGGATGACATTAACGCCGTTGTCGCCCCGGCCGATGTCGTTATCGTCTGCATCCCTTCGACTTTCCTGTCGGGCGAATTGAAAAAACTGACCGTGCCGCTCAAAAACAAGCTGATAGTATCGGCCGTCAAGGGCATTATTCCCGAAGGCAACCTGACGGTGGCCGAATATTTTAACCGCCGGCATGCGATCCCGTTCGACAGTATCGGCGTGCTTTCTGGCCCCAGCCATGCCGAAGAAATCGCCATCGAGCGCCTCACCTACCTCACCTTTGCCTGCAAGCGGCGCGAAAATGCCGAACGGCTGGCGTCGCACTTCGCGTGCAACTATGTCAAAACCCGCGTCAGCACCGACATTTACGGGATGGAATACGCCGCCATCCTGAAAAATATCTACGCCATTGCCACCGGCATCTGCCATTCGCTCGGCTACGGCGACAACTTCCTTGCCGTACTCGTAACCAATGCGCAACGCGAGATGAAGCGCTTCCTGAACGAAACGCACCACAGCTCCTCGCGCGACACAACCCACTCGCCCTACTTAGGCGATTTGCTCGTAACCTGCTATTCGCAGTTCAGCCGCAACCGCACCTTTGGCGCCATGATTGGCAAGGGGTATTCCGTTACTTCGGCGCAGGCTGAAATGAATATGATTGCCGAAGGCTACTATGCCGGTAAATGTATTTTTGAAATCAACGCCACACATCAAATCAAGATGCCCATAGCTACGGCCGTCTATCGGATTCTGTACGAAAACGCCTCCCCTGCGAAAGAAATGCAGGCGCTGACAGAAGAGATGATTTAATGATGGACGCAATTTCTAATTGAAAAAGTTGGTGGATTAGGTAAAAATACAGTACCTTTGTACCGGTTTTTTAACCGCTTTTGTTTGATTAAATTAGTAAGCTAATCAAAATCCTTTACCTTCTTTTCTATCAGTTCGTTTCTCGCTTTTTTCGTCGCCGGCATTCCGGCGTTTTTCATTTTTATAATATCCTTGTAACCTTGCGCTTGTGTTTTGTCCGTTCTTTAAAACTACAACTTTTCTGCCCCTTTTTCATCCCCCGTTTTTTGCGTATCAATACGCTGTTATCAAATCGTTTACGAGGATTCATACAGGCTTTTTTCTCCTCGATTCATCCCCTAATTCGTCTCCACGCGCAGAAAGTGTCGTCTTTTCTTCTGATATTCAACCGTTGCCGTTTTATTTTTTAGCTTACTAATTTAATCAACAGTAAAAATGGCAAAAAAAACAATAAACGGAACGCAAATTTATACAAAATAAATAACATAACAGTACAAAACATGAAGAGATTTTTTTCAACAATCATTTTAACTCTCTCCCTGACGACGGTCTGGGGACAGGGCGCAGTACATGTATCCAATTTAAGCCAGACCACCGGCGCCACGCCGACACTAACCTTCGACATCAGCTGGACTGCCCCGCCTTCGGCTACGCCCAGCCACCGCGACTCGATATGGCTTTTCGCCGACTATCGCATCGTAAACGCCGACGGCTCGACCGGGGCATGGACGTCGGCGTCGATTACCGCGGCCACGATTACCTCCGGCGCCGGAACCCTTATCACCTCAACGCTGCCCGGGCGCGGGTTCTTTCTCGACGGGCATGGCTTGGTAACATTGAACACCACTATTCAGATTACACTCGACGCTCCGGCCAATGAACGCTTCAACGCCTGTGTCTATGCTTCCGACTGGCCGCCCAACGCTACCTTGAACCCCGGCGGCGGCTATACGCTAAAAGGCACGCCGCCCTTTATTATTAACAATACAATCACCGAAAACACCCACACCTTCGGCGCCGACACCTGCGTTGCGAGCATTACCGACGCTACGGAATGCGTTGGTTTTGTGGTTAATACAACGCTGGCGGCGGGCGCTATTTATACTGCTGACGAAACCATTTGTACAGGCGGCATACCGAGTACCATCAACAGCATTACGCCCTTCAGCGGCGGCGATAATAATCTTACCTACTCGTGGTACAAAGACGGCGTACTAATTTCCGGCGCCACGGGCGAAAACTATACTCCGCCGGCCTCCGATGCCGCCGCAACCGGCACGCATACCTATACCCGCAAGGCCAACGACCAGACGTGCAACATTACCCCCATTGCCTCGACCGGCAGCTGGGCGCTGACCGTACAGGCCGTTCCGACGATTAGCAACCTTACC
>JAISXF010000005.1 GCA_031270845.1 Prevotellaceae bacterium | reverse complement strand
CTCTTTTTCCACAATGCGTTTGCCTATCTCAAAATAAGTCAAAACCATTGTAGTGTTTACCTGATTGGCTATATGCTGCCGCGATGATTGTACAAGAAGGGCTACTTCTTCAAAAAAATCCTTATCTACCGTAGTAGCAGAAATTTTATCCTTATTATTTATTATCCGATTTTTCTTCATAAAAATTGATACTAATAATTTCGTAAGCCCAAATTATTTTTACCTGTCAATATCCGGCACCACGTAGTCCAGCGTGCCGCCGATGGCAATGAGGTCGGCGATTTTGCCGCCGCGTGCGAGCGTATCTACTACATCGACGAGCGGCAGACAGGGCGAACGGAACTTGATGCGGTAGGGGTTTTTGTCGCCGCGACTTTCAATATACACGCCAAACTCGCCGCGACTGGCCTCTACACTCTTGAAGAAGCGGCCTTCGGGAAGTTTGATAACAGGTTTCGTCTTCACGGCATAATCGCCGGCGGGGATGTTGTCGGCCAACTGCTCGAGAATGTACAACGACTGCTCTATTTCCTCGATGCGCACCAGATAGCGGGCAAACGAGTCGCCTTCGGTACGCACGGCTTCTTTGAACTGCACCTTGTCGTAAGCGGCGTAGGGCTTGCGTTTGCGCACATCGCACGCCCAGCCCGAAGCACGCCCCGAAGGGCCGGTAACGCCAAACGCGACCGCCATTTCCTTCGCCAGCACGCCGATGTCTTTCATCCGTTGTTGGGCAATGACATTGCCGGTAAACACGTCGCGGTATTCCTTCAGCATCGGGGGCAGGTATTTGATAAATTCTTTGATGCGCTTAATGAGGTCGGGGTGAATATCGTTCATCACGCCGCCAATCACATTGTAGCTTTGGATGAGGCGGCCGCCGGTCGTTTCTTCCATCATGTTGAGCACCTTTTCGC
Organism: Prevotellaceae bacterium; assembly: GCA_031270845.1. Taxonomy (GTDB): domain Bacteria; phylum Bacteroidota; class Bacteroidia; order Bacteroidales; family UBA932; genus JAIRKX01. The sequence continues at coordinate 12,313 of JAISXF010000005.1, read as the reverse complement.
GGTCGCGGAAACCGTAGAAGAAAGCCGTCAGCGCACCCAAGTCCATGCACAGGCACGACCAGAACAGCAAGTGCGACGACAGGCGCTGCAACTCGTCCATAATCGTGCGGATGACTTTTACGCGGTCGGGGATTTCCAACCCCAGCGCTTCCTCAATGCACATGCACAGCGCATGACGGTTTTGGTGTGCGCCCAGATAATCCAGCCGGTCGGTGTAGCCCAATGCCTGCGGGTACGTGAGGCTTTCGCACATTTTCTCAATGCCGCGGTGAATGTATCCGCAATTCACATCCACCTTTTTCACTGTTTCGCCTTCCAGCGACACGCGGAAATGCAGCACGCCGTGCGTGGCGGGGTGTTGCGGCCCGATGTTCACCACATACTCCCCTTCTTCAAAGACGGTGCGTGTGTGCGCTTCAGTCTTCCCGCCGGCGACGGCTTCATAGACCGTCGTTGTGTCGATAAGCTCCTCGTTTGCCAACCGCACGGGGTTAAGGGCTTCGTCGGCGTTGTAATCCTTGCGTAGCGGGTAGCCTACCCAGTCGTTGCGCAGGAAGATGCGGCGCATATCGGGATGGCCGGTGAAACGGATGCCGAAATAATCAAACACTTCGCGCTCGTTCAGGATTGCGGTTTCCCAGATGTCGGCGACCGACGGAATTTCGGGGTTTTCGCGGTCGGTAACCGCTGTTTTCAGGAATAGGGACTGGTCGTGCGTCGTTGATTCCAGCAAATTGACTACGCCGAGGGCATCGCCCCAGTCCATGCCGGTCATGCAAAGCAAGTAATCGAATCGCATATCGGCATCGTAACGCAAACAGTGCGCAAGCCGGTGATACTGCTCCGCAGGAACGGTTACGGTAAATATCGCCGCTTCGTCGAACGCCGCATCCGGCGCCACAGACAGGATTTTATCCTTTATACATTTATCGTTTATGTTTATCATTCACTTTTGGGTTTTTCCTGTTTAATGGTATGCTTTACTTTGGGGCTGAACCCTGTTTTTCTGCGGTCGAAAATTTCGACCGCAAATTGGCAAATTCGCTATTAATTCGTGTGTTTCGCATTACTTCGTACGTTTCTCTTTCCGGTTCACGCCGCCGAAGAATTTTTCGACTTTCACCTTCCGCTGCAACTGCATCAGGGCGTAGAGCAACGCCTCGGGACGCGGCGGACAGCCGGGCATATAGACATCTACCGGAATAATCGTATCCACGCCTTTTACCACATGGTACGAATCCTTAAACGGCCCGCCCGAAATAGCGCATGCACCCATGGCAATGACATATTTCGGCTCCGCCATCTGGTCGTACAGGCGTTTGAGCACCGGCGCCATTTTATGCACAATCGTGCCGGCGACCATGATAAAGTCGGCCTGCCTCGGACTGGCGCGGGTTACTTCAAACCCAAACCGGGAAAAGTCGTAGCGGGCAGCGCCCACCGCCATGTACTCAATGCCGCAGCAACTGGTGGCAAACGTCAGTGGCCACAGCGAATTGGAGCGCCCCCAGTCAATCAGCTTGTCGAGGCTTCCCATAATAATATTTGTGCCGGCGGCACGCAACTGCTCCAAGGCCTCGTTGTCCTTGAAGTCGTCATACTTCATCGATTTAATTTTTACATCCATTCCAACGCTCCTTTTTTCCAAGCATACGCTAATCCAAGAATCAAAACCAATAGAAAGAATAATACGGTGAGCAGCCCGTCGATGCCCATTGTGCGGACAGACGCCGCCCAGGGAAAGAGCAGCACCGTTTCCACATCGAACATCAAAAACAAAATGGCAAACAGGTAGTATCCCGCATGAAACTGCATCCATGAACGGCCGCGCGTGGGAATGCCGCATTCATAGGCCTCCGCTTTCTGACTGTTGTACGAACGCGGCGAGATAAGCCGCGCAATGACCATCGCCGCAACCACCAGCGCGACGGCGGTAAGCAAAACTACTAAAAGCAATGATAAATTATCCATATTCTTTTATCTATATTATTTGTATATCAATAACTCACGGTGAATACTGTATTTTTTTTCGGACACAAAGATACAGAATAATTACGAATTACGAATTACGAATTTAACGATGAACCCGTAATTCGTAATTCGTAATTAAATTAGCTGACCGCGGCTAATCAATTTCCGAACCGACCATGTGTGGTAACCGCCGCAGCAAAGAAAACGACCGTCGTCACAAGCGTGATGACCGTCGTCACATTTGAAACGACCGTCGTCACACTTGTGGTGAACCCCGTAACACTTGAGACGAACCCCGTAACACTTGTGATGAACCCCGTCACAAGTGTGATGAAGTCCGTCACAAGTGTGGCGAACCCCGTCACAAGTGTAACGAACCCCGTCTCAAGTGTGATGAAGTTCGTCACAAGTGTTACGAACTTCATCACACTTGAGATGACGGTCATCACGCTTGTGACGGCGGTCATTTCATTCGCTGCGGCGGTTTTTTCATTCGCTGCGGCGGCAATATCATCTATATTTTTGCCCGCTACACCCCCAAAAATATTGTTTTCTTATATATAAACAGCCATACGATTCAATTACGGATTCCCCGTTCATCACTCATCGCTCATCGCTCATCGCTCATCGCTCATAGTTCATAGTTCATCGTTATATTTGTCATTAATTTCATCACTGCGTCCGTGTCCGAAAATCCGGCAATGACTTCCTGTGTGTAGTTGCGGACGGTCGCCTCCGGCAGGGTTGTCGAAAGGCCGATGAGGCGCATGGCGGCGTTTTTGGCGGCGGTCATGCCGGCGATACGGATTTTGTCGCCGCGGATGATGAGGTCGCCGCCGGAGGTAATCGCTGTGTCAGGAGGTTTATCCTGCGCCGGATTTTCCGGTAGAATCGTTTTATACTTTATTCCCTTTTACCTCTTTCATGCCGTCAGTACAGTTAATAACACCTCTCCCCCCCGCCTGCCTTCTCCACAGGAGCAGGGTAGGAGGGAGAGGTGATTAACCATTCATTATCGATATATGACAAAGTCCGTATAGCGGATGCCGTTGGCGCTGTTGATGGCGGTGATGGAAATCCGCACATAGCGCGTAGTAACGGGGCTATAGAACCGGACGTACTGCGGGGAGGTTGTCCATGCGACATTGCCCTGCGGCGTCCACTCGTCGTCTTCCGTGAGGCGGGTGTAGATCGTGGCCGCCGTAGGGCGGTAGGTCGTACTCGACGTCCGGGTGTGGAAGCCGGTGATGGTGTACGGCTCCTTCATGTCGATAACCACGTCTAACGGCAACGCGGGGTTCGCACCGGTGGAGGCATACTGCCCGGTCGAAGTACTGGCATCGAGCATGTACTGGGGGTTGGTGGCGATGCCGGTAACAGTCCAGCTGGCCGCGCCGGTGGGCTTGGTGAACGTGCTTCCCGGAGGCGTGGTGGCGCCCTGAATGTTGGTGTATGTCGTAATTAGGACGACAGGAGCCGATGCGAGGTTGGCGCTCACTTTTGCGCCGCCGGTGGCCCTTGTTATTTTGATGGCAAAGGCGTAGCGGCCGGTACCCAGTGGCCGGAGGTCGTTGTCGAGGGTTACGGAGATTTGGTCTTCCGACTGTGTCTGGCCGGGGAGGATGGTCAGTTCATCGTCTTCGACGATAATACCGATGTCATCCGGCAGGGGCGTATAGCCTTCGGGGACGGCGGTACGGTCGATTTCGAGCTTAACGCGTATCCTGTTCTCGGACGGTTTGGTCGATCGTACGCCGAAGGAGGTGGTAACGCGGGTGCCGACGGTGCCGCCCGGCGTGTTGGTAATCCCGCCGAATACGGCGGTGTTCTGCGGCAATGTAACGGGCGCGAGGCCGTTGTTGATGTACACTACGTTGTCCGGCGATCCGGCGACGACGGTGGTCAGGTCCGGGTCGGCTTCACATGCGCAGAGGCATGTCATACAGACGGCCACAATTGCGATAGCTGCTGCGTATAACGGTTTCCCTTTTGAACCGTTGAAGTGTTGCATTTTTTTCATCATTTCATCTGTTTTAATCGTTTCATCAATGTTGATTAATTACTGCATTTATTATTATCATCAAATATCCAGCGGACGCGGCTTTGGAGGTCAATCTGCTCGATGTCCCCTTCACCGGGGGCGCGCCATGTGTTCGACCAGTCCATATCGTAGCCGTGGCCTGTGGCGTCGTGGAAGATGTGCCCGGAGCCTTCGTTGAATTTCCAGTAGGCTACCAATCCGTTCGCGGCGGGATTAACTTCGCAGATTCCCTGTCGGATTTCGTCGGCCGAAAGCGGCCGATTCCATACGCGCCCTTCGGCGATGCGTCCCGGGAACATTTGCGACTGCCTGTAGCCCGACGCCCATGACATGCCGATTTCGAAGCGCTGGAAGCTGCTCGTGTGGTTCGATGCCGAGCGTTCGGTATCGACCTCGCCATTGACGTACATGGTCGTCGTACTGCGGTTGTACACGATTGAAATCAGATACCACTTTCCGGCATCGAAGCGGGTCGTGGAAAAGAAGTTTCCGCCGGGGTTTACACACTGCAGGGCGTTGTAGTCCGAGCCGGTTTCGCCGAAACGGAGCATAACGCTGCCCGATTCGGTTTTGGAAGTAAACTGGCACAGGCGGCAGATGTTCGAGCCTCGCCATGCGTCGATGTAGCATTTGATTTCGTATGTATAGCCGTTGCTCATGGTTACCATCTTGGCGTCGTCGAAGATAAAGCTGCTGTACATCGACACGTCGCCGGTACCGTCGGGCGCGATGTTTAGCGACTGGAACTCGAGGGGCGGCGCGACACGGGTAAGCAGCAGGTACAGTTTATTGGACTGCCCTACGGCTTCTTCGCCGCTGCCCTGGACGCCGGTAATGGTAACCGGTATCAGGTATTCGCGTCCTTCGGTGAGTCCGTCGAGGGAAGCGACTCGGAGGGTAACCTCGCTCGATACCTTTTTGTTGAGTTCGATAACGGCCGTGGCGCCGTCGAGCTGCACCGCGGCCGCCGGCGCCGCCGTGTAGGCGGTGCCGTTGTCGCGGTTATAGGCTTCGACCAGCGAGAGGTCGATGGCAAAGGTAACGGTTGTCGGAGCGCTTACCAGGCTCGTTGCTTTCGCGGTGAGCGTATAGACGGCCGAGGGGGCGGATACGGTAACGGGTACGAGAGGCGTGGTGAGCGCGCCGGAGATATTGACGGCTATCGGGCCGCCTTCGGGTTCGGTGTTGGGTGTGTCGGGGTCGTCGCTGCAGGCCCACAGACCGGCCATGCAGACGGCCACGATAGCGATAGCTACTGTTTTCACCCGTTTCATCATTGCATTTGTTTTAATCTTTTTCATTATTTCATCTGTTTAAAGGGTTACACAAATTCTGCCCGTCTTTGATCCAGCTGACGTAGCTGCTCAGGTTGATCTGTTCGATGTCTCCTTCGCCCGGTGAACGCCATGTGTTCGACCAGTCCATATCATAGCCATGACCGGTGGCGTCGTGGAAGATGTGTCCGCTGCCTTCGTTAAATTTCCAGTAAGCTATCAGCCCGCTGGAGTTGGGATCAACCCCGCAGATGCCGGTCTGGATTTCGTTGACCGAGAGCGGGCGGTTCCATACGCGGCCTTCGGCGATGCGGCCTAAGAAGCGCTGCCGCTGCCGGTAGGTGCTTGCCCACGACATGCCGATTTCGAAGCGCTGGAAGCTACTGGTATGCTCCGTTGCCGGCATTTCCGAGTCCTTGACTCCATTGACGTACATGGCTACCGACTGCAGGTTATAGACGAGTGAAATCAGGTACCATTTGCCGGTTTCAAACTTCATGGTTGAAAACAGGTTTGCGCCTGGATTAACCCACTGCAGGGCATCCACCGTATTGCCGTCTTCGCCGAAGCGCAACATGCTGCTGCCCGTTTCATCTTTGGATGTAAACTGGCACAGGCGGCTGATTCCGTTGCCTCCGGTTCCCGGATGATAGGCCCTGATGTAGCATTTGATTTCGTAGGTATATCCTTTGTCCATGGTAACCTTCTTGTCGTCGTCGAAGATAAAGTTGCTGTTCACATTGTAGTTCTCAATGTTTAGCGAATGGAAATCGACGGTCTGGTAGATGCGCAGGAAAAGCGTTCTGGAGGGTTCAAGCACTTCCATATTGCCACCCTGGACACCGGTAATGGTAACCGGGATGAGGTAGGTGCGTCCTTCCACAAACTCGGTGAGCGATACGATGCGAATCGTAACGCCGCTCGACGAGGCCTTGCCGGCTTCTATCACACCGCTCGTTCCCTCCATCCGTATCGCCGATAGCGGGATGGGAAAGAAGCTGCTTTTGTTCGCCTGGTTATAAGCGGCCACCAGCGTGGTGTCGATGGCAAAGTTCACGGTGATATTCTCGGTTACCTTCGCCGTAGCCGACGCCGTAACGGTATAAGCTGCCGTCGTATCATCGACGACAAACGCCGCCATAGGCGACTCTTCTGTTCCGGTAACAAGGATCACCTGTTTGTTGTAATCGAACTTGTCTCCTTCCATACAACCGGCAATCAGGCACACGAGGCCGGCTAATAACATTCCGAAAAATACTGTTTTTTTCATTTCGTAGTTGTTTAAAAATGATACATTAATTACTGTACGGCCGGATTGGCAATCTGGATGCAGCGGCGGATGTTGTAGTACGGGCCGTTCTTGTTACCATAATCGCGGTCGAAATAGAAGCCGCCGAAGCCTCCCTTTTTACCCTGCGTCGGGTTCCAGCGAGCAAAGCCTTCGAGGGAATACATCTGCGATCCGTCGGTGGTTTTGGTATTGCCGTCGGCTTCGGTAAAGGGCGATCCGGCATTTTCATACCATACGCTCAGCTGTTCGGTGATGATGTACTTATGCGGCGGAACCCAGCTGATGGCATTATAGTTCGACTGTACGGCCGCGGCCGATTTCGAGGTCGCCCCCTGCGTGTATTCCTGCCGGATAAAATAATGGACATACGGTTCGGTTGCCGCTTGCGGGGTCGCGCTGTAGAAGTCGATGGTCAGCAGCCTGTCGGGGTTTTCGCTTTGCGGGCCAAAGTACTGGCCGATGTACTGGACTAACTTGGTAAATCTTTCCCCCGATAGCCAGTCGCCTTCGGGTTCGTAGTCAAGGTCAATACCATCAACGCCGGCGTCGAGCGCCTGATCGACGAGGTATTGCGCATAGACGGCAATGCCTTCGTCGTCGTGGTGCTGTCTCAGGTCATAGACGGTACCGTCCTTCAAGGTAATTTCCTTGTTCATGCGGGTAATGGTGGTCGCGACAAAGCGGGTGCCTTTCTTTTCCCGAACAAATTTCCAGTCGGCGTAGGCTATGGGTGCATAGCCGGGGTCGTTGGGGTCGTTGCTTGGGATACCCATCCAGAAGGAAATAATATCGACACTGTCGGGCAGGCCGATGAGGCGTTCGCCCCACGAGGCGGGGTTCTTGTAACCGCTCACCCCTTCGAGGGGGGCGTAGGCAGCATACCATCCGAAGAAGAGGCAGTGATCGGACTGCTTGTAGGCTCTCAGGTTGGCGTAGTACTGCTCGTCGTATTCGTAGGGTTTTTGAATTTCCAGCGCTTCCGGTTCTACCACACAGGAAGGCATACAGAGCATGGCTCCGATAGTGAGGAGACATGCCATCATTGTTTTTACTTTCTTATTCATAATGTCTGCATTGTTTAATTCTTAATTCTTCTTGTCCCACCACAGCCGGGTGCCTCCGTTATCGGGGCCTCCCAATTTGGCGACGCCCGACTGGACGCCTGTGGCGTTGTTGTTATACTCCGACTGCGGATAAGGCACCCTTCGTACCTGTATGTCGGTGTTAATGGTACCGCCGCTGTTGTTGGTTACCACGGGGAAGAGTTTGGGGTATCCGGTACGGCGAAATTCAGCCCATCCTTCGGGACCGTCGGGGTACATGGCAATCCATTTCTGCGTAATAATCCGTTCGAGGTTGGCTTCAAACGATGCGGCGCTTTCCCACTGGGGGGCAATCGTCGTCATGGCAGCTATGGTGCCCGTGCCTCCTCCGGCGGCCGTAAAGTTGGCCGGCCCGGTGGTGCGGGTTATGTAGGCGGCATCGGCGACTTTGTTTTCTTCAAAGGAGGCGGCCACGCCTGCTTCGTAGAAACTCTGTGCGGTGCCTCCGCCCATATTCCACCCTCTGAGGGCGCCTTCGGCGCGCAGGAAGTAGGATTCGGCGGCGGTGATCCATACGATTTCGGTGGTATTCCTATCGACGTTCAGTTTCGAGATGGCTGTGCCCACGTAGTTGGTCATTGCTCCGGTGATTCCCAGCCGGACGCCGTGGTAGTTGCCGTCGGCAACGGCAGGCACAAAGTAGACCGGGCGCCGGGGGTCGGAGTATCCGTTGAGATACGAGTCCATGGCGGCGCTCATGCGCGCTTCGCCGGCAGTAAAATCTTTAATATCGTAGAGCGGGTGCCAATAGTTTATCAGTCCATGCTGCAAGGCTGCGCGTTCGTTGGCGTTGGTAATAAAGCCGTAGGGGTTGTCCACCGACTTTTCGGCTTCCGTGCGGGCTAACGTTTCGTCGGCATACACCACCCGCATGGCGAGGCGCAGGCGGAGGGTGTTGGCAAACTTAACCCACTTGGCCGCATTTCCTCCGTAAATCAAATCGTACTTAGCCATAATCGTAGCCGACGGGTTGCCGTCCACAAAAGCGGTAAGGACATCGATGGCTTCGTCGAGTTCGTCGAAGAAGCGCCGATAGACTTCGTCGAGGCCGTCGTAGGTGTTCTGCATGGCGCCGCTGCCGAAGTTGCAGTACGGGATAGGCCCGTAGGTATCGGCGACGCGGTGCATGGCTTCCACTTTTACGACGGTGGCCAGAGCGGCCACTTCGGCCAGCCCCTGCTCATTGGCAATGGCCACAATCGACTTCCATGCGGGCATCACGTCGGTAAAGCCGGAGGTGAATGTTTTTTCAATCCAGTTGGTAATAAACGAGTAGCAGCCGTTGTGGGTGCCGTTGTACCATGTTCCGGTGGGGGCGTAGTATCCGGAGAAGAGGTCGGAGGTGAGCCCCTGCGCCACCTGATAATCGCTGCTGTAGTTGCCATCGTCTCCGGCCTGCTCGTCGAAGAGTACGACGTTACGCTGGATTTGGGCGAAGAAGGCGCCTGTTTTCAAATAATCGTACGACAACATCTCTTCCGTCGCTTGGTGCTGGTTGGTATTGTAGTCGTCAAAAAAACCGGTACATGCTGCGCAAAGCAGGATTGCTGCGATGACGCAGACCGGTTTATTCCAGTTATAGTGCTGTTTTTTCATCTTGTATAGAATTTAAAGAGTGATTAAAAATGCAGCTTGACGGAAAACCCGACGCTGCGTGTGCTGGGCATCATAAAGTAGTCGATACCCTGGTAGTAGGTGCCGGTGTTGGCAGTTACTTCGGGGTCGAACGGGGCAGTGTTGTAAAGGAAAAACAGGTTGCGCCCGACCGCCGACACGGTGGCTCCCTTCAGCCAGTTGCACCATTGCGTTACCGGCAGCTCGTAGCTGAGCTTAAGTTCGCTCAGGCGGACGTTGGTGGCGCTATATACATACATGGCACCAATGCCCGACGTGCCTCCGCCGACAGTCTGGTAATATTCCTTCACCGGTATCGGTCTGCCATTGACAATGACGCCGCCGGCATCACGGGCATCGGCCGATACCTGCGACACGCCGTAGGCATCGAGGATGGCCTGCGTGTTCGATACCACAATACCGCCTACACGTGCCGTAAAGAGGAAATCGAGCGAAAGGCCGTTCCATCCGAACGTGCCGCCCCAGCCTGCGTTGTACTTCGGGGCGCTGTTACCGGCATAGACGAAGTTGTTGTTATCGGGATAGACAATCTGATCGACCGGATGCACCCATATTTCGCCGTGCTCGCCGGTTTTGAGGGTATTGACGTAGATGTCGCCCATTCTGCCGCCTTCCTTCAGTACCATTTTGTAGCTGCCTGTGCCGCCCATATCGAGTTCTGAAAGAGAAACAACATTGTCGGTGCCGGGCACTGTCCAGCCGGGCAGCAGCTCGATGATCTTGTTTTGGTTTGCCGAATACGTCAGGAACGTACTCCAGTGGAACTTACCGATAGTTTCCTGGTAGCTGAGTGAAAGCTCTATCCCCTTGTTGTCCACCTGTCCGGCATTGACTACAACGCTGGTGAAGCCCGTCGAGGCGCTCAGCGTAGGTTCAAAGAACTGGTTGTAGGTACTCGACTTGTAAACGGTAGCATCAATTTTCACACGGTCTTTAAGCAGAAACAGGTTTAGCCCGGCTTCCCACGACTTGGTGAGTTCCGGTGCTAAGTTGGGGTTGAACATCCGGGTTTGCGTCCGGGGGTAGCCGTTGGCCATCGGGTAGGTCGGGATGGTGAGATAGGCTTCCGGTTCGTTCCCTACTTCGGAATACGATACGCGCAGTTTGGCATAGGGCAGGATGTCTGTCCGGATGTCGAAGATGTCGGTAATAATGCCCGACAGCCCGATGGAAGGGTAGAAGAACGAGTTGCTTTCGGCCTGTGCAAGGGTCGAGACCCAGTCGTTGCGTGCCGTAACATCGAGGTAAACCATGCTCTTGTATCCCAACTGGGCGCTGGCAAATACGGCCTGTTTGTTCTTCCGGTAGCCCGTCTGCTCGCGTCTGACGATGTCGATATTTTCATACGTAAACAAGTTCGCCACGCCGTGCAGGGTGCCTCCGTACATATCCTCGTCGTGCGCAAAGTCTTCGATACTTGTTCCGATGTGCGCCGTGATATTAAAGCGCTGGTCATAGAAATACCGGTTGATATTGAGGATAACGTCGCCGTATATCTGCCGGCTGTCTTTCTGCCGGAGCGTATAGAAGCCGTTCACCGAAGCGAACAGCGGGGCGCTGGTACCGGCGTCGCGTTTATCTTCGTGGCGTTCGTTGTCGGTATCCAAGCGGACGCGGCCGGCGAGGTTAATCCAGTCGGCAAACTCGTACTTCAGCGACAGGTTGGTCATGTAGCGCACCTTATGGTTTATCTGCCGTTCCTTTTCGGTAATCCAGTAGGGATTCTGTTCGGAGAAGCCGGCATTGTACGGCCAAAACTGTGTCTGCAGGTTCCGCGACGCATCGTAGCGCTGGTATATTTCGACCTTCCTGAAATCGTCGCCCGGAGGGAAGAGGTACACCGGCACCAGCGGGTTGTGGTACTGCCCCTGAGAGGTCATATTCTGTTCGGTAACGAAGCTGGTCATAAACCCGATATCCATCGTCATTTTGTCGTCGAGGAACAGCGAGGTGTTGCGTGCCGAAAAGTTATAGCGGTCGTAGTTATTATTGTGGATAATCCCGCGGGCATTCACTGTACCGACCGACACGTAGGTCTGGTTATGTTCCGTACCGGTCGATAGGCTCACGGCATTCGACACATTGACGGCCGTCTGGAAGAAGTCGGCCGGGCGATAGCTCGACGGCGTCGCCAGCTTTTCACCCCAGCTCTGGTAGCTGCCCTGCTCCGTCTGCCCGTAGGTGTTCTGGAATTTGGGGAGCAGCAACGGGGTCGAGAACGAGGTGCTGTTCGACACCGTCAGCGACAGCCGTTCCTGCTGACCGCGTTTGGTGGTAATAATAACCACCCCGTTCGACGCCGCGCTGCCGTACAGTGCGGCAGCCGACGGGCCGCTCAGCACCGAAAGGCTTTCGATGTCGTCGGGGTTGAGGTTCGATATACCGTCGCCGGTTTGCCCCGCCCCTTCATAAATATCGTCGGACTGGACGCTCGAGAGGTTGGGAAGCGGGATACCGTCGATCACATACAGCACATTGTTGTTGCCTGCAATCGACTTGACGCCGCGCATGACAACACGCGCCGAACCGCCAGCACCGGCCGCCGAACTGTTGATCGTCGCCCCGGCGATACGCCCGTTCAGGTTATTGACAAAATTCGCATCCGAGACCCTGTTAATATCCATGCCCGAAACCTGCTGTACGTGATATGACAGTGATTTGGCCTCCTTCTTAATCCCCAGCGCCGTTACAACCACATCGCCGAGCACAATCGTATCTTCGTCGAGGACGATTTGCAGCAGCGCGGTATTGGTAACCTGGATCCGCTGGCCATGATAGCCGACATACGATACCGACAGCATCGTGCCGCGGTCGGTTGTCAGCGTAAAGTTCCCTTCCGTATCGGTAGCCGTGCTCAGGGTAGTCCCTTCGACGACGATGCTCACGCCGATAAGCGGCGTACCGTTCTTATCGACCACCGTCCCCTTCACGGTTATCGGCTCCGGCGAGGGAGCCTGTTCTACCGGTTTCGACCCTTTCTTCGCGAAAATAATGTACT
>JAISXF010000003.1 GCA_031270845.1 Prevotellaceae bacterium | reverse complement strand
TCATTTTTGCCAATGCGGCATACCATTTATCCGGCATAGTTATGCGTTGGTACGTAGGCGGCTATGCCCCCTGGAGCAACGCATACGAAACGATGATTTACGTTTCTTTCATCACGGTACTGGCCGGAATATTTTTCATCCGGCGAAGCGTCCTCACCTTTGCCCTGTCCGCTCTTTTCGCCGGGGTCATCCTCTTTGTGTCGGGCTTGAACTGGATGGATCCGCAAATCACTCCACTGGTACCTGTCCTCAAGTCGCCGTGGCTGATGATTCACGTGGCCGTGATTGTTGCCGCCTACGGTTTTTTCGGCGTCAGCTTTCTGCTGGGAACAACCAGCCTGCTGCTGTTGCCCGCAAGCAGGAAGAAGGAACACGGCCTGCTCAACCTCCGCATCCGGGAGCTGAGCACGATCAATGAAATGTCGTTATGGCTCGGCTTATTCCTGATGACTGCCGGCACTTTCCTGGGCGCCGTTTGGGCAAACGAGTCGTGGGGACGTTATTGGGGCTGGGACCCCAAAGAAACCTGGGCGCTGGTTACAGTAGTGGTTTATGCCATCGTAACGCATTTGCGCCTGGTGAAAAAATGGGACAATCCGGTGTTGTTTAACCTGATGTCAGTCCTTGCCTTCGCCTGCGTATTGATGACCTGGTTCGGCGTAAACCACTTTCTGAGCGGGATGCATTCGTACGGTTAAAAGACAGGAGACGATTGCTCGTCTCCTGTCTTGTTGCTTTACCCGCCGCCGATTAGCCTAAAAAAGGTCTTCGTCGGATACGGTTAATTTTTTGCGCCCGTGCCGACGACGGGCTGCCAATACGCGACGGCCGTTAGCCGTTGCCATTCTTTCGCGGAATCCATGTTTATTCCGCCGTTTACGTTGTGATGGTTGAAATGTCCGTTTCATTACTTATTCAAAATTTTGAGGATGCAAAGGTAATCGTTTTTTTTTAATACTGCAAACTTTTTTGTTGATTTCGTACATCAAGGCTTCACGGCGTCCTTATCGGTATTCAACACTAACTGGATAGTGGAGTTGTAGCGGGTCAGCACGCCGGTAATCTGCGCCCTGTCGCCCGTTACGAATGGAACCGGGGTGTCGGCAAATTTGGCATAGCCGCTGGTGCGGACAACAATGTCGGTGCCGTTTAAATCGAATGTGTGAATCCCGTACCGAGAGTCATCTTCCGACACATCGGGGTCGGTCTTTACCGCCCAGGTGGTTATTGGATACACTTCGGGATGGGCTTGCGTATATTGCGTTTCACCGCTCTGATAAACGAGGTTATTGATGGTAACCAGGGTTCCGTAGGTGTCAGCGGTAATATCGGCGGTGTGGTTGATAATTTGGGGCGCTACCGGCTCGCCGTAATCGCCCCGGATAATTTTCGTGTTAATCAGCAGCGGTACGTCGATCCACGAGTTGTTGTACTTCGCATCGGCCGACGGCAGGCCGATGCTGACCATACCGCCGTACGTCCCCAGGCAAAGCTGGTGCGGCTTGAGGTAAAGGGTTTGGCCTGTCCGGTAGGTGTTGTACAGTGTGGTTTTCCCGATTTTGATTTCGATACCCGACGTTTCGTCCTGGATATACAGCGTACGGTAGAAATTCCCGTACTTGTCGGTGCTGATGACTTTGCCGGCCACAATGGCGTCGGGGGCATTGACGATGGCCTTCCCCTCCGCCGGGCAAAGGGCTTTCAGTTCTTTGACGGTCATATTGGCTTGCAGGCTGGCCGGCGTCCATTCGACCGGCTCGTCGTACTGTTTCTCGCATCCCGCGAATGTCAGGGCAAGCAGTGCTATTAAAAAAAATACTGTTTTATTCATATTATTAATGTGCTAATGTAATTAATGTACTAATGTGCGTAATTCGTAATTAAAAGCGGAGATATACGTTGAGGTAGTATGTTGTTCCGAAGAGGTAAAAATACTTTGAATCGAATGGCGAGTAGGTCGTCCGGTTTTCGACGGAGGTGTCTCTTCGCAGGCGCATCTGTTCGTATCCGCCGCTGATGATGTCGGTATTGTTGAGGATATTTTTCAGGTCGAGGTTTACGCCGAGCATATACTTTCCGATAATCCAGTATTTGCCGATATTGGCATTGAGGACTACTGCGGCGGGGAAACGCTCCTGGCGGGTCATTGCGTAGATGTCTTCGGTTCGGCCGTCCATCGCAAGGATGGCTACCGTCGGGTCGGTACGGCGGGCTGGGTTCATGGAGATGTAGTTGGCGTCGAAATAGCCGAGGTCGATACTGAGGAAGAGGTTGCGCCGCGAGCGGTAGTCGAGGCCGATGTCGAGGGCTGTTTGCGGGGTTCCGCTGATTTTATAGTTTTTCCAGTACACGGTTTCGGTTTCGACGTCGCCGTAGAGCGGGCGGCTGTTATTGTCGGCGGTGGCGGTAACGGTAGGGTTCGACGTGTAGATGTAGTATCCGTAGCTGAGGGCGCCGGTGAGGGTGATGTCGAAGAGGAGCGGTATTTCGATGCCGGTTTCGATACCGGTATGCCGCTGGTCGATGCCCGACATGGCGAAGTTGGCGAACGTCCGATGCAGGTCGTCATAGAAGCTGATGACGTTGGCCATGTCGCGGATGGTGGTGTAGTATCCGGTAGCGCGCATTTTTATCCACGGGAGTCGCAGCGCGTAGTTAATATCGACGCTGGCGGTTTTAATCGTAGTAAGCCCCGGCACGAAGTCATTCCGCGTACGCGGGGATACCATCGACCGCTGGAAGTGGGGGGCTTCGTGGAGGTAGGCGGCATTGAACCAGAGGCGGTGGCTGCCCGAAATCTTATACGTAGCGCCGATTTTCACGGCACCGGTACCGAAGTGCCGCTCGTCCGATTTGCCGTAGGAATTATCGGGGAAGAGGCCTTTGCGATAGCGCCCGTCGCGATAGAAATTTGTATGCCCGCGTTCGGCGGCGGCGTACATTTCCCACGCTCCGTAGTGATATTGGAGCGTTGCCCAGAGGCGTTCGGAGGTGAAGAAGGAATAATAATCATAGCCGTACTTGTCGCCTTCGCGGATAAGGCGGTTGGGGTTGTTCAAATCGTTTTGGACGATGCTTCCATCGCCGAAGTCGCGTTCGGCAAACTGGTCGATGTCGAGCCAGTATTCGCCGCCCAGCAGGTCTTTCATCTGTTTAAAATACTCCGTCCGGTTCCAGCGGTATTCAATGCCTGCGGTAAATTTAAGCCGGTTGGTGAGGGAGCCTATCCACTGCGCGGTGGCGTTGATGTCCTGCTGGTCGGTATGGAACTCCCCGACGACATACTTCGAGCGGCGGGTAGCCGGCGTGGTTCCGGCGACAGCCGTGGCGTCATCGAAATAGCTGTGGCGATTGACGTCGTACATCGCATCCCAGTTAATTTGCCGGATATTCCAGTCGGATGCCCAGCCTTCGGCGAGCCACGCTGCCTTGGTGGGGTCGATGTACGAGGGGTTGGGGTTGCGGCTGAAGTAGGACGGCAGGTAGCGGTAGTAGTCGGGGCGCGGGTCTTGCGCGTCATACCAGTCTAACGACGAATAGCCGTTGGTACCGAAGCGGTACGAGGCGCCGATGAGCAGTTTGTGGCGGTCGTTAAAGGCGTTCGTATAGTTTAGCATCAGCACCGGCTCGTGGTTGTCGCGGATGCGGGCATTGCGCATCTCGCCGTTCTGGTAGCCCCAGTTGGGGTTGTAATAATGGCTGCCGACGAGGTCATAGACTTCCTGCGTTGAGGCGGCCTGGACGCTGCGGACGGTTGGTGCGCCGAGCAGTGTCAGGGCAAGGCTGCTGCGGGGGTTGAGCTTTTTTTCGATGGATGCAAAATAGCCCCAGGCGTTATAATCGACGCCATTGACCCAGAGGTTGCCGCCCTGCCTCGTCGAAAGCGAGAAGGCATACGCCCAGCCGTTGTCGTTGAAGCCCGAGGCGTAGGTGAGCATGCCGCGGAAGAGGTATTGCCCGCTGGCATTGACGGCGCTTGCGCGAAATCCTTTCCGCACCTGCGAGGCCGTGGCGTTGATGTTCGTAACACCGTTAATCGAGCCGATGTTCAAATCCGAGATATGCAGCCCCGAAGTCGATTCCTGATTGCGGGTGGCGTCGTTGAGGCCGCCCCAGAGCGACCAGGGAGAATATCCGCTTTGGGCGTCGTTCATCGCGATACCGTTGAGAAGCACCTGCGTGGTGCTGTTGTCGTACCCGCGATTGCGGAAGCGGAGGATGCCGAAGTTGTAGCTGGCGATATTCTCAAACACATCGCCGGTGGCCGAGAGGGTAACGGGCAAGTCCTGCTCGAGGTCTCCGAGGTCGGTATCAAATTCCACATCCGAGGCATCGGTATTGGCCGACAGCGCAGGCGAGAGCGACACGGTCAGGACTTCCGTTTCGGCTCCGCCGACAACCTTCGCGCTCAGCCTGACGGGGACGCAGTCGGGCGCTTCGACCGTCAGTTCCCACGTCCCGGGGGGGAGGCCGCGCAAGACAAAGACGCCGCCGGTCGTAGTCGTTTCTACCGGAACGGGGGTGCCGATGATCACCCGCGCGCCATCGACAGGCCGGCGCGTCGCGCGCTCAACGACGTTCCCTTTCAGGTCGCCCGCCGGCTCCTGCGCTGTGGCTACCGTGGCCGCAAGCAACAGAACCGGTAACAGTAATAATGCTTTTCCTTTCATAATGTATGTTATATTTAAATGTTATTTTGCTATTGAAATAAAGACGGGGAAGTGGTCGCTGTAGCCGCCTTGAAATACGTTGCCGACGTAAGTCCGGAGCGGGTAGTTTTTGTACTGACCGCTTTTCTGGAGCAGGAACGGGCGGTTGAAGATAGCGCCATAGTACTTGCCGCCGGTTTTCTGCAGGGTGAGCGTTCCTTTGGCGCCGTTGGCGAGGGCGCCGTTGACAATGATATTGTCGAACAGATTCCATGCGTCGTTATAGGCCAGCGAGCCGAAGCCTTTCTTGAACATGGCGTAAAAGGGGTTGAAATAGCCTGTCGGCGGCACTTCCTTGCGGTCGCCTCCGGCGCCTAAAATCTCATAGATACTTTTATCAATGGGGTCGTCGTTGAGGTCGCCCATGATAGCGATTTTGATACCCGGATACGCCTGCATCATAGAGTCGGCGGCGTGGCGGACGCATTGGGCGGCGGCCATGCGCAGGTATTCCGACTGCTGCTGCCCGCCGATCCGCGACGACCAGTGACAAACGAAGAAGCAGAAGCGTTCGCCTTCAATCGTGCCCCAGACCATGAGGATGTCGCGCGTCCGGAAATCGGGGCGCGACTCGACTACCGTTTTAATCGGAGCGCTTCCTTCGTAGTTAAACCGGTCGGGGCGGTAGAGGAGCGCCACATCGACGCCGCGGGCATCGGGCGAGTCGAAGTGTGCAATCTGGTAGTTGGCTTTTTGCAGTTTTTTGAGCGCGACAATATCCTCCAGTACGTTTCGGTTTTCTATTTCCGAAAGGCCTATCACGGTCGGGTAGGTCTTCACGGTGGAGGCTATCGCGAAGAAGACCTCTTCGAGGTTATTCATTTTGTGCCAATATTTTTTTCCATTCCATTCCTTCGGCCCTTCGGGAGTAAACTCCTCGTCGTGCACGTCGGGCGAGAGCAATGTGTCAAACAGGTTTTCGACATTGTAGAACGCCACCACGTAACGGGCCTCCTGTGCGTAGCCGGCCGGACAAATGCCCGCCGCCAGCAGGATTAATAATAAGCAGTATCTTTTTTTCATACTAAATCTATTGTGCATTTTTTATTTTTATTGTTCAGTTTCCGTTTTCAGTGCCTCATTTTTCATTTTTCATTGCCGATTCCGTCCGTCCGCCCCCCCCGGACGATCGAAATCAGGGACATATTTCCAATATTCATCGTTCATCGTTCATCGTTCATCGTTCATCGTTCATCGTTCTTACAGCCCCCATGCTCCCGGGTTAAATGTTTCCTCGACGACGTCCTGTATATCTTCCCGGAGGGAGTAGAAGAAGTCGAATCCGGTGAGGGCTTCGATTTGGTCGATTGTTTTGGCGTGTGCAGCCGAGAGGGGCTCGGTGTCGGTGTATTTTCGATGCTCGAACCAGAACCCGATGGCGTCGTAGGTGCCGGTGGCGGCGCGGCGGCGGAGGATGACTTTGAAATAATACGCCGGCACGGGCATCGAACTTGGCGTGGTGTACATAATTATTTCGCTCTCGTTGCGGATGGTGCCGCCGGCGCAGATGTAGAGGGTGTCGAGGCCGCCGACCCAGGTACGTACTTTGGTTTCGAGCTGCCCCCAGATGCCGCCGTTGAAGTCGCCCATCTGCGGCGACATGTTGGAGTACATAAAGGTCTGCCTGTTCATTTCGACCGACAGCGTCCGGTCAGCCGACGGGCAGATATGGCCACGGTTGTTGTAGAGTGTCGATGTAAAATCGCCTCTGGTGGGGTGGTATTCTGCGGGGATGCGCGGGTCCCACTGCCAGTAGTCCGTCCGCCCCGAACCGCCCAGATGCCCGTTATGCAGCGGCCAGGCCACCCATTTGGGGTGCTTTTTGTCGGGGGCGTATTCGAGAAAGAAATCACCGGCGATGTACTGAAACAGCCAGTCCCTGTCCTGCACCTTAGGCAGCTCCAAATAGGGGCTCAAGTCGAGCGGCGTCGGCGGGACTTCGCCCTGGGCACGCTGGGTCAGCACCACCGTCCGCACATAGTGTTCCGACGCTACGGTAACGGTGGCTGTTCGGCTTTCGCCAGATGTGTTTGCGGTAAACGCCAGCCATACGTTTTTCTTGCCTGTGCCTGCTGCGACGTTCGCCGAACACCAGCCTCCGGGTACCCCTTCGGGGTGGGCGATACTCAGCGTCCACGCTTCCGTAGCGGTGATGGTCAGAAAGGCGCCGCCGGCATTCCAGAGGAAGTAGGAGTCGGCCGAGAGTGCAGCTTCCAGCACGGGTACGACGGCCGGCTCTGCGGCCGGTTTTTCACAGCGCGACAGCAGCACTGTGCCGGCCATCGCCGCAGAAAGGAATATGATATATTTTAAAAAGCGCATGGGTGTTTTCTTTTAGGGAATAAAAGCTACCCCCCGCCGGAGGGTAGCTTTGCATCATTCTTTGGTTGCCGCATTAGAGCCGTTCGACCGTCAGTTTCCCGGTAATACGGGAGGTGCCGCCGGTGGCTATCGTGCCGTCATTTACGGAGGTGTTCGATGTTACGCGCAAGCGGAGATACAATTTTGTCGTAAGCCCCGACGTCGTTACGGTTATCGCTTTCGCGGAGGACGAGGTGTTTAAGGTATATTTTTCCGTATCCGTCGCCACCGACCAGTTGCTGCCGTCTGCCGACCATTCTACGGCAAAATCGCGCGGCCCCGTACCCGAACTTTGGGCATAGAACGAAAGTTTTACGCTCCCGTTGGCTGCCGATGTAACAGGGATTTCCAGCCCCCAGGTCTTGTCCGTTCCCCACGTAGTGGCCACTACATAATAGCTCGAAGCGCTGGTATGGGTTCGCGCCTCAAATGAGCCGGGGGTCGTCGAGCTTGCCGTGGTGGTCAGGGAGCTGCTGCTGCCGTCGGAAGAGAGCATCGAGGTTACCGTAACAGAGGAAGAATACAGCGTGCCGAAATTCCATTCTGCCAGGGTGCCTCCGCCGCTTGCTCCGGCAGCCTGCGTAACGGCTACGGTTTGGTTGCTCACGCCCGTGCCGCTTATGGTGATAGTGGCCGAGCGCTGGGCGCCGGTGTTGGCCGTGGCGGTAACGTTGATGGTGGCGTCGTTGCTGCCGCTGGCAGGCGAGGCCGTACACCATGACGGGTCGGACGAGGTAACCGTCCATCCGGTATTACTGGTTACGGTAAACGTTTTGGTTTCGCCGGCGGCGGCAAAGGACAGGGTAGGGGGAGCCACGACAAGGGTGTAATCCGATAGCGTGGTAAAGGTTTTTTCACTTCCGTAGAAGGTCGTACCGCCGGCCTTGGCATAGGCTTTAAAGGTATAGGCGGTGTTGGCCGTCAGGCCGGTTAAAGATACCGTAAAGGGGGTCGCCGTACCCGAAGCCGGCCGGGCGGTATAGGCATCGCTGCCGGTTTTATACTCTACCCCCGTTTCCGTGATGGCATCGCTGCCGGCGACATAACTGCCGCCCACCGTAGCTGTGGTTTTATCAATCGCCGAGGCGGCGGCGGTGGTTACAGATGGATTGGCGGGCGGCGTAACCGTGCCACTCGACACTAAGCTCATATCGTCGATACGATACGTGCTTGCCGTGTATGCTTGCCATTTTAAATGAAGGGTTGTTCCCGAAATGGGTATCGTGGCCGTAGCGAGCGCCCACGCTGCGCCGGTGGCGCGGGTATAGGAAACAGGAACCCACGCTGCGCCGTCATACGAATAACTGACGGTAAAGGATGCTGCGTCATAATTATTACCCGTGCTGCCAAAAGTCAAGGTGGCCGATGTAAGTCCGGCTACATTAATATTACCGACCGTAAAATAAGCCGGCAGGGGGGTGCCGAAGAACACATTATTCCCTCCCGATGCCCCTTCATAGCCCGACGAAGTGGAGGATGACCGTATCGTAGCATTGGAGCCATCGTAGGTTACATTGGCCGCACCCGTACCGACCGTTTCCCAGCCGGAAAAGGCGGCTATCTGCGTAGTGCCGGAGACGGGGGTAGCCCCGACATTAGTCTGCCAGATGTAAGCCGACGCCGGCGTTTTGGTTTGAAATACCTTTTCGGCGCCGTAGAATGTACCGTTGGCTGTTTTGGCATACGCACGGAATGTGTAAGCGGTTACGCCGGTCAGCCCCGTAACGCTAACCGTAAACGGCGTCGCCGTACCGGAAGCCGGCCGGACGGTATAGGCATCGCTGCCGGTTTTATATTCTACCCCCGTTTCCGTGATGGCATCGCTGCCGGGAATGTAACTGCCGCCGAGGGTGGCGGTGGTTTCTTCGACAGCCGATGCGTCGGCGGTAGAAACGGTCGGGTTGGGGGTCGTTACGACGGTGCCGCCGGCAACTACCTTTAAGTCGTCAATTCTTATCTGGCTTGGGAACGTGCAATCCCATTTTAAGTGTAGCGAAGAGGTGCCGGTGGTTGGAATAACAACCGACGCCAGCGCCCATGTTACGCTCGCGCCGCGCTCCGGCTCCGACGCCAGCGTCCAGTTTACGGCCGTCCATTGGGAGCCGTTGGCCGAATAGGAAAGCGTGAGGTCGCCGGCCGCAAAAGGATCCCATTTATTGCCGCTATCATAATATACCTTGCTCGCGCCGAAGGTAAGCGTTACCGTTTCAACATTGGAAAGCGCAATGCCGGAAACCGTGAAGTTCGCCGGCGCCGCGCCGAAGAATACTTCATTACCGCCGCTGGCGCCGTCGTAACCCGCCGAAGCTACAGAGGTTCGTATGGTGGTATTGGTTCCCGCATACGTTACGCCGCCGGCGCCGGAGCCTTCCTTCAACCATCCTTCATGAAGAGCGACCGTTACGGTAGAGCCGGAAACAGCTACGGCACCCATACTTTCATAGTAGATAGCCGTACCGCCGCCTGCTCCGGCCTGGGTTACGGAGAGCGTCTTCGTGGTCGAGTTGTCGGTGGTTTTGACGGTGATGGTCGCCGGACGCTGAGCGCCGGTATTGGCCGTAGCCGTAACATTGATGGTAGCATCGCCGCTGCCGCTGGCGGGCGAGACCGTGCACCATGACGGGTCGGACGAGGTAACCGTCCACGCTTTGGCGCTGGTTACGGTAAACGTTTTGGTTTCGCCGGCGGCGGCAAAACTGAGGCTGGAGGGCGAAATGCTGAGGTCGCCGACGGGGCCGCCGCCGTTGCCGACCAGCTTAATGTCATCCACCCGCGTGCCGTATGTGGTAACGCCGGCCGTATATTTCAAATTCAATACCGTACTTCCGGCAGGAATTTCAAAGCCGACGGTTACCAGCCCCCATTCGGTGGTGGTTTTTTCGTAGGGCACTTCCGTCCAGTTGGCGTCGCCGGTGTTGTAGTAGAGTTTCATTATGTCGCTGGTCTCGTTGGCGCCAAACGAAAGGCTCATCACGGTTACACCCGTCGGATTAATATTATTGATAAGGAAGCTCGCTCCGCCGGCGGCCATCATCACATTGCTCGCTCCCGAGGCGCCGTCGTAGCCGCTGGAAACGGCGTTGCCGCGTACCGTTACCGAGCCGCCATCCATGCTATAGGTAACGTTGTCGGCGCCGGTTCCCGAAGTGTTCCATCCGGTATAAGCGGTTACCGTTACATGCGGGCTGGCGGTTGTGCCTGTGGTGCCGCAGTCTTCGGCGTACAGCACGGTCGTGGCAATCGCGCCCGTCTGGACAATCCGAATATCCAGAAAAACCGACGAGGTCGCTACATGAAGCGTGGCTTCGCGCGTCGTACCGCTGTTGGGGCCTACGGAGAAGGTAATCTCGCCGTTGTTTGCACCCGTACGGGTATCGACGACGAGCCATTCGATGGCCGGCTCTACCGATACCGTCCACGGGCGGTTCGACGTAATGGGTATCGCCCAGTCGCCGCCTTCTACGGGAATGGTTACCACCGTACCGGTGGATGCGATATACGGGGTGTCGGGATTGACATCTTCCGTATTACAGCTGAAGAACAGTACCGCCACCATTGCGGTCAGGACTGTCATCATGTTTTTGAACGTACTTTTTTTCATAATCATAAAATTTAAAATTTATATTTACTATTTTTTGCAAAGGTATCGGTAAGCAATTACAAACAACCTGCGAAACTGTTACAGAACGGTTATGGTGTTCGACCGCCTCCCGGCGCCGATAATGTTTTATCTTTACGTTGCCCCTCCACTGGGGTTAGAAGCATTGCTGCAAACCCCAGTTGAGGGTCAACTCCGACTTGCAGCATTGCTTCTTCCCCCAGTGGAGGGTCAACTCCGACTTGCAGCATTGCTTCTTCCCCCAGTGGAGGGTCAACTCCGACTTGCAGCATTGCTTCTTC
>JAISXF010000075.1 GCA_031270845.1 Prevotellaceae bacterium | reverse complement strand
CCAATGACACTGTGTTGTTGCTCTCCCGCACCGTGCGGGGAACCAATGACACTGTGTTGTTGCTCTCCCGCACCGTGCGGGGAACCAATGACACTGTGTTGTTGCTCTCTCGCACCGTGCGGGGAACCAATGACACTGTGTTGTTGGCTTTTCTCTCCGTGCGAGAATCTATTAACAATATGTTTTACAGCGTTCATAGCTCTTATTCCAGTTCATCCATGATGCAGCGAACAGACATACCGTCGGAGCGGTCGGTATTCTCACGAAACACGTTGCCATCGGCATACACGTAGTATCGACACCACGCGTTGTGCGTGTTTTGAGCCGTTGAACTCCAAAAGTAGGCACCCACGCCTCGATTGTAGAAAACGTTGGTGGAGCCGTTATAGAAGCGGTAGCCAGCCGGTAGCACACGGAAGTTATAAGGATCGCCGGCAAAAACATTGCCTGGCGTAGAAGTCCACCCCACGTTAGCATCATTAACGGGCGGGCCACATTGCGCTTTGCCGACGGCGCCGGCCCCCGTCGCATCATTCGGGCCAAGCCTTCCCGTGCCAAGAGTGTAATCTATTCCCGTCGTCATATCGGTGTGCAGTACCCCCCACTCATAATCGGTCGGTATATGCCAGTTTGGCGGGCAGATACCCCGTCCGCCGAAACCTCCGGTATCCGCCCGGGCATGGTTTTGCGGATTCGCTGTAGCCGTACCCGTTCCATAATTACCCGTCGGCTGAACCCATGTGCTATTGCTATGAGAGCCGTCCGACCACTTCCCGTCAATCATCATCGCCGTTTCCCAGGAATACAGTGCGCCCCATACATTACAACTTGCCAGGGTAGCAGTAGCACCTTGCCCGGGGCACCAAAAAGTGCCAATCAATGCCGGAACATAACCGGATGTATTAGTAGGATCAGCCGCCGCCGTATAAAAAGTCAAATCCCACTGGTAATTTAAGTTCTGCGCCATAATCCAGCGGGTGCCTATCTTCACTACCGCATAGCTGTTATAGTCCCGCGTGTCAATAAGGGATACAAAGGTAGCCGGAGAGGAATAGGCAAGCGTATTACGAAAATTGGCAAACGTCGCTACCACCTCCGGCTGCGTAAAGGTGCACCCGCCCTGGTCAATGAAAGACACATCGGTGCGTACCAGTACCCCATAGGGGTTGGAAGACATCCAGTCATTACAAAACCCTGCTTTTCTGGCCTGGCGAACAAACAGGTGCAACCCTGCTTCGGAGAGCGTGCCGGAATAGTCGGCGCCCGTTTCCCCGGGTATCACTTCGCCGTCGCGCAGCCAGCGGTATTCCGAGCCGGCTGTCGCCGCCGTAAGGTTCGAAATGGTGAACGACTCGTTCGGCGCAACGAGTATATTCGCCTGCGAAAAGCCCTGCACGGCCAAACAGCTTAAAAGGATTACTAAAAAAAGCGTTTGAATTTTGTTTCGTTTCATAATTATAATGGTTAATGATTTTATTATTTATTGTTTTATCGTTTATTGTTCATCGTTCAACGTTCAACGTTCATCGTTCATAGTTCATAGTTCATCGTTCATAGTTTAACTTCCTATACGTCCCGGGGTAAAGGACGGGTCGCAGGTAATAACCGGCGGCGTGCTGGTGATGTGCCCCGGCGTAAAGGAATCGTTGCAGAAAAAAGACGTCCCGACAATGCGTCCCGGGTTAAAGGTCGCGTCGCAGAAGAACGGCGTCCCGACGATGCGTCCCGGGTAAAAGGATTCGGGGCTACAGTCGCCCGGGCCGATACGGCCGGGCTTGCACGGAGGTTCATCCCAGATGCCGGGGCAGCCGGTGGCATCGGTCAAATCCCAAATAAACGGATTGCCGGAGTAACTGCGCTGGCCGTAAGGCAGTGCAGCACTATTGATAACAAACGGCGACGAGCCGTTCAAAATATAGGTATTGTCGGCTTGCAGGATGGCATTGGGCGGCCAGTCGGCCGCATAAATGCAGGCATTGAAGCGTTGATTCACCGGCGCCGCGAGCGTTACCCGAAGCGTCGCGTTAAGCGGCGCAATGCCGGCGCCGTCGAGTAAAAACCCGCGCCCGGGCAGGGTGGCATCAATAAGCGTTCCGTTGCCGGAGATAATCGTGGCGGCGGTAATGGAGGCCGGCATCCAGGCGCCGACAGAACCGTCGGCATTTATTATGCGAAAGTCGGCAAAGAGCCATATTGAGTCTCTATGATTAGAGCCAACCGTCGCCGAGGGCGGGGTTGTCCAGGTAACATCGAAAGTGAGGGTGGGGGTTGTGCCGCCGGTCTGGCGGAGGTTCCCGACGTGGAGGTTGCCCTGTGCGTAAGCAGCGGTCAGGGTGCAGGCAAAAAGGGTTATGAAGAATAAATTTTTCATTGCGTCAATTGCTTACTTATAATAAAGGTATATAGGTAAACTCCGCGTCTGCGGGTTTGGGAGGCTGGAGCGCAGCGGTGCAGCGCTGCGGCCGAAAGGGCTGCGTGGCGTGCGACGGCGTTGAGGAGGCTGCTGTAATTAACTGTGCGCTAAAAAGTTGGGGGGGGGTAGAATTAAATACTACAAAACACGCGGGAACCGTGGGGGTTCCGGCGTTTGGGAAAGTCGTTCCCGGGTAATTTAATATGTGATTTTGCAGCATCATGCGCGCAAAGGTACAACTTTTTTCTGAAATGCAAATTTTTTCTTATCGAAATGCAAACTTTTTTATTTTTTTTTGAAAGGGGGGGAATTCGTAATTCGTAATTCATCCGGCGTAAGCCGTCTATGTTCTATTGTCTATGTTCTTTCGTAATTCGTAATTCGTAATTCGTAATTCGTATCTTTGCATATATTTTAGGCTAATGAATACGTTTAACAGTACTACTATTCGTCGCGATTTTCCGGCTCTGCAGCAGCAGGTGTACGGGAAACCGCTTATTTATTTGGACAGCGCCGCTACCGCGCAAAAACCGCAGTGCGTAATTGATACGGTCAATGCCATGCACACGCAGTGGAATGCCAATGTCCACCGCGCGGTGCATTATCTGGCTGTGCAATGCACCGAACGCTATGAACAGGCACGCGAAACGGTACGCCGGTTTATCCATGCGCTCTCAGCGCAGGAAATCATCTTTACGTCGGGTACAACGGCGGCCATTAACCTGCTGGCATTCTCGTTCGGCGAGCGCTGGGTGGGCGCGGGCGATGAGATTCTTGTAACCGAAGCGGAGCATCATTCCAACATCGTCCCGTGGCAGCAGCTCTGTGCGCGGAAGGGCGCGACGCTGAAAGTGGCGCCGGTCGATGATTCGGGGCGGCTGCAAACCGACGCCCTCGCGGCGCTTATCGGCGAGCGGACGCGGTTAGTGTGCGTGGCTCATATTTCCAATGTGCTGGGGATTGTCAATCCGGTGAAGGAAATCGTGCAACTCGCGCATGCGCGCGGGGTGCCGGTGCTAATCGACGGGGCGCAGGGCATCGTCCACGAGCCGGTTGATGTGCAGGCGCTGGGGTGCGACTTCTATGCCTTTTCGGGGCATAAACTGTATGCCCCCACCGGTATCGGCGTGCTCTACGGGAAGGAACGGTATCTCGAGCAGATGCCCCCCTGGCAGGGCGGCGGCGACATGATTGCCTCGGTTTCGTTTGCCGGAACCACCTTTGCCGACCTGCCGCTGAAATTTGAGGCGGGCACGGCCAACTATATCGGCGCCTGCGGGCTGGCGGCGGCCATCGGCTACATGGAGTCGCTTCCGGCGGCGGAAGCCCACCGGTACGAGCAGGCGCTGGCCGACTATACCGTGCGCCGGCTGTCGGCTATCGAAGGGCTGCGGATGTACGGCGCGGCGACGCCCAAAACCGGTGTCGTCAGCTTTACTGTTGACGGCGTACATCCGTTAGATGCGGCAACGATTTTAGACAAGTCGGGTATTGCCATCCGCACCGGGCATCTGTGCGCCGAACCGTTGATGCGGCGTTTCG
The DNA here is from genome assembly GCA_031270845.1 of Prevotellaceae bacterium. GTDB lineage: Bacteria > Bacteroidota > Bacteroidia > Bacteroidales > UBA932 > JAIRKX01. Next base: position 5,127 of record JAISXF010000075.1, on the reverse strand, counting down.
GCGTCCATGGCATGTTGCGCGTATCGCCGGCATTCTATAACACACCCGATGAAATCGACACGCTCACAGCCGCCCTGCAAAAGGTAAGGAAGATGATTCTTTTTTAGACATTAGACTTTGAGACGTTAGACTTTGAGACTTTTGTCTAATGTCTAACGTCTCAAAGTCTAATGTCTGTCTAATGTCTAATGTCTAACGTCTGTCTCTTGTCTAATGTCTAAAAGAAAAAAAGAAATGGGAAAAAACAAACACCTGCGCTTTGCCGAAAATACGACCTTTGCACTCCTGCACCAGCCGTCGTTTGACGACATATTTCATTGCGACTACCGGCTGAAAGGACAATGGCATCCGTCCTTTTTCGGGAATACGAACCCGCTGACGCTGGAACTGGGCTGCGGCCGCGGGGAATATACCGTAGAGCTGGCGCGGCGATACCCGTCCCGGAATTTTATCGGTATCGACATTAAGGGCGCACGGCTGTGGCGCGGCGCGAAAACAGCCACCGAAGAGGCCTTGCCCAATGTAGCGTTTATCCGCACGCGCATTGATTTTATCACCTCCTTCTTTGCCGCCGGCGAGGTCGATGAGCTATGGATCACCTTTCCCGACCCGCAACTGAAAAACCCGCGCAAGCGCCTCACTTCGCCGCTCTTTCTTACCCGCTATGCCGCCTTCCTCAAGCCCGGCGGCCGGATTCACCTCAAAACCGACAGCCAGCTGCTGCACGAATACACCAAAGCGCTGACCCGGCAACACGGCCTGCCTCTCTACGCCGCCGACAACGACATCTACGGCGCCACGCGCGCCGACGAGATTCTCTCCATCAAAACACATTACGAAATGCAGTTCCTCCGGCAGCAACTCCGCATTACCTATCTCTGTTTCGGGCTCGGCGAGGCCTTCTGCGACCCCGACAGCCGTTGAAAACCCGCGCAGGGCGCCGGCAACAATCGGGCAGGGACTCTGCCTGTCGCCATTTCCGGCTCTTCCCTGTCAACGTTCAATGCTTTGCAAAAACGCTTCGACCGTACGGTTAAATATATCGGGCATTTTGCCGGCTACGAAATGGTCGGCGTGGGGGATAATTTGCAGGGTCGCCCTGTCGATAGCGGCGGCAATCAGGCGTGTGTGGGAGGGGCGAATCATATCGTGTTCGCCGGCGATGACAAGCGTCGGGAGGCGCAGCGGGGCAAGGTCGCAGGGGGTCAGTTTGGGATGAAAAACCATGAGCGCCCAGCGTTCTGCCGCGGCGCGTGCGCGGGACGAAACCAGCCCGCCGGCGCGATAGCCGATGTACCCGGCCAGCACCTGCGCATACGCGCGGCGCGTCATCCCCTTCGGCGAGAGGTTCGCCCCGACGAGCACCAGCGCCCGCACCCGCTCCGGCGCCATGATGGCCACGTGGAGCGCCGTATTCCCGCCGTCGCTGAAGCCTAATATGATGGCCTGCGCTATCGACAGCCGGTCGAGTACCGCCAGGACGTCGGCGGCCATTGTCTGAAAATTCAACGGCCGGTTGCCGCGAGTTGACAGGCCATGCGCCCGGCTGTCGATGGCTACCACCGTATAATTTGCCGCAAAGAACGGAATTTGCCGGTCGAAATACCGGCTCTCTTCGCTATTGCCGTGCAGCAGCACGAGCGGGAAGCCCGCTCCACAGACCGTATAATGAATCTGTGCCCCGCCCGAGTCGGCAAACCCTTTTGCTGTCATGGAATATTAAATATTAAATAATGAATTTTCAGATCAGCACATACTGTTTTCCGGGCAATGTGCGTATCAGGCCTTTCATTTCCAATGAAAATAATATGGCCGAGAGGCTCGCTACCGGCATACGTGTTTCGTAGTGAAGCGCATCAATGGTTTTGGCGGTTTTATTTTTCAGATTATCGACAATGTGCTGTTCCTCGACGGTGAGCGGGGTAAAAAGGGCTAATTGCTTTCCTTTAGCCGGCTGGCCGCGTTCCCAGCCTAATATGTATTCGAGGTCGGAGAGGGTTTCGACCAATCCTGCTTTATTGTTTCGGATAAGCTGGTTGCAGCCACGCGAATAATCGTCGGTTACTCGGCCGGGCAGCGCCAGCACTTCGCGATTGTACGACAGGGCTAAATTGGCCGTAAGCAATGCGCCTCCTTTGGCGCCCGATTCCACCACTAATGTGGCATCGGACAAGCCGGCAATAATACGGTTACGGCGCAGGAAATTGGTGCGGTCGGGTATTGTTTTCGAGAAAAAATCGGTTACCCAGGCGCCGCCTTCTTCTATTATTTTCCTGGCCGTCGCAGCGTGTGATGGCGGGTATATTCTATCCAATCCCGTAGCCATTACGGCTATCGTCGGCAGCCGGTGCCGCAGGGCGGCGCGGTGGGCGCAAACGTCGATGCCGTATGCCAGTCCGCTCACAATAACCGGCGAATGCCCGTTTTCTGCCATTTGCGCTAATAGTCCGTCGCACCAGTTCATCCCATAGACGGTAGCATTGCGCGTCCCGACAATGCTCAGTACTTTTGCCTGGTTGAAATCCGGCGTTCCGTTGACAAACAGCACAACAGGCCCGTCTTCGCAGTGTTGGAGGCGGAAGGGATAATGGTCGTCGGTATAGCAAAGCACGCGATACCCGTGTTTTTCCAAAAAGGCATATTCTTCTTCGGCACGTTTCAGCACTTGCTGCCCGGCCACTTCCTGCGAAAGCATGGTACCGATGCCGGGGATTCTCTGTAAAATGGCCTTTTTCTCCCGGAATACCGCTTCGGCGCTTCCGCAATGGGCAATCAGCCGTTTGGCCAATGTGCTGCCCACGCCGGGGATACGCTCAATGGCCATATAGTACACGATTTCCCGCTCCGTGTTCGCGGTCGAAGGAACATCGGGCGGTACGGTTACGTCGTCATCGGTCATTTTTCAATGAAACAGGAAGGGGATTTTGGGGAATAAACTTACAACACAAGCATGGCGTCGCCGTATGTGCCGAAGCGATACTTGTCTTTGACCGCCACTTCGTAAGCTCTTTTAATTTGTTCGTACCCGCCGAAGGCTGCAACGACCATCAACAGGGTCGTAAACGGAAGATGGAAATTGCTTACAAGCGCCGTCGGTACGGAAAAATCGTAGGGCGGGAAAATAAATTTATTCGTCCAGCCATCGAATGTTTTTAACCGTCCCTGTGTGGTCGCGGCGGCGTCCATCGTGCGCATCACCGTAACGCCGACGGCGCAGACAGCCCGGTTCCCGTCTTTTGCCCGATTGACAATTTCTACGGCTTTTTCGTTCACAACAACCTGCTCGGAGTCGAGGCGGTGTTTCGACAAATCTTCCACATCAATCATGCGGAAGCTGCCCAGGCTCATGTGCAGCGTTACTTCCGCCGTTTTGATGCCCTTAATTTCCATTCGCTTCATCAATTCACGGCTGAAATGCAAGCCGGCTGCCGGTACGGCCACAGCGCCTTCTTCCTTCGCGACGATGGTTTGATACCGTTCGACATCAATCGGCTCGTTCTGCTTGCGCACCCAGCGCGGAACCGGCATTTCGCCCAGCGCAAACAGGGTTTCTTTGAAATCCTCGTGCGTACCGTCGAACAGAAAGCGCACCGTCCGGCCGCGCGACGTTGTATTATCAATGACTTCGGCAATCACCAAATCGTCGTCGCCGAAATACAGTTTGTTACCGATACGAATTTTACGCGCCGGGTCAACCAGCACATCCCACAACCGCTGTTCCCTGTTGAGTTCGCGCAGCAGGAACACTTCGATTTCCGCCCCGGTTTTTTCTTTATTTCCATACAGACGCGCCGGAAAAACCTTGGTGTTATTAAATACGAACAAGTCGTCTTCTTCAAAATATTTAATGATGTCTTTAAATACTTTGTGTTCTATTTTCCCACTGTCGCGATGCACCACCATCAACCGCGACTCATCGCGGAATTTTGCCGGGTACTTTGCAACTAGATCGTTTGAAAATTTAAAGTTAAATTGTGATAATTTCATGTATTTTACAGTTTAATGATAACAAAAAAAACGGCATATTTATTCCTTCAGAAAAACAATACACCTTAAATTAAGTGCAAATTTCCGAAAAAAGTTTTACATTCCTGCAAAAAAAGTTGAAAATTTTTCTACCGTTATGGTTCCCAGCTCGCTAAATTTTCCGCTGCGCGTGCGGCGAAGGGCGGTCAGATGGGCGCCGCTCTGCATGGCCAGCCCGAAATCGCGGGCAAAAGCGCGGATATACGTGCCTTTGCTGCACACGATACGCACCGTTATTTCGGGTAATTGAAACGAGAGCAAGGCCGTCTCAAAAACCGTAATTACAGCGGGGTTCATAACCGCATCCTGGCCGGCACGCGCCCATTTGTACGCCCGGCGGCCATCGACCATTTTGGCCGAAAACACCGGCGGAATTTGCGCCTGCACACCGGTGAAGGACTGCAACACCGCCCTCGCCTGCGCTTCCGTAATATGTTCGTACGGGTAGCGGGCATCGATTTCTTTTTCCAAATCGAAGGAAGGAGTGGTTGCGCCGACTGCTATTTTGGCGACATACTCCTTCTCTTCGGCTTGCAGGGCTTCGGCCTGCCGCGTCGCTTTGCCCGTGCAGAGCAGCAGGACGCCGGTCGCCAGCGGGTCTAAAGTGCCGGCGTGCCCGACTTTCAGTTTTTTATTGCCGGTCTTGCGCTGCAATATAAATTTGACTTTACGCACGACATCGGCCGACGTCCACCCAAGCGGCTTATCGACAGGGATAATCACCCCTTCGGCAAAGGCCTCGAGCGGCGGCGGATTGTCGAGCGAAAAAACGGGGACAGTATCATTGGCTGTTACTTTCATGGCCGGCAAAGATACGGTTTTAATTACGAATTACGAATTACGAATTACGAAAGAACATAGACAATAGAACATAGACAATAGAACATAGACGGCTTACGCCGGATGAATTACGAATTACGAATTACGAATTACGCCCCCTTCAGACAAAAAAAGTTTGCATTTCGATAAGAAAAAATTTGCATTTCAGAAAAAAGTTGTACCTTTGCGCGCATGATGCTGCAAAATCACATATTAAATTACCCGGGAACAACTTTCCCAAACGCCGGAACCTCCACGGTTCCCGCGTGTTTTGTAGTATTT
>JAISXF010000112.1 GCA_031270845.1 Prevotellaceae bacterium | reverse complement strand
TTCTTCTCTGTTGTATGGATAATCACATAATCCTTTAATCCTTCAATAAAGAGGATGTCATTGAAATAAATCTTGATGAACTTCCATAAATGTGGTGATTTGCTACTTACCCACTTCTTTCATCAATTCCCAGATACCCCGTACACGTTGATACATCAGTCCACGCACTTTTGGCATTTCGTTGAACCATAATGCTTCGGGCGTATTAAACCACAGTCCGTTTTCGTCGTTCAGCCAACATTGCATATAGACGCCTTTGCCGGTCAACAGCGCTTTTTGTTTGAGCGATTCGTCGCCACTGCGAACTCCCCAGTGATACATGCTCGCTGCAAGATTGTAAGTTACGCCTGTCCACACTTCGTGTTCGTGGGCATGTTCGCTGGTTTTGACGCCGGGCCGTCCTTCGAGATTGAGGATGTTGGCGGCGCCCATATCGCCGACACCGTCGTGGTCGTAGTCGGGCAATGGTTTGACAAGCCGTTCGAAACACTGATTGAAATGCGAAATCATCCGTTTTTCGTTCAACACGGGCGGAAGATTGAAATTATCCGCACAGCGTTGCCCCACCATAGCGTCCGCCATCAGGAACGGCACAGTCTCGTTATACTGATAATAGCCGAGTTTTTCGTTCCAGAAATATTTTTCGCTGTTGGGACGCGCTTTGGAAAGTTGAAATTCAGCCAGTGTTTCCATTTCTTTGTCTTTCCGATAAACGGACATTTCCTTCAACGCTTCGAGCGAAGCAATCCATAAAACGGCGTTAAACAGTTTGTTGTCCACATATTCGGAACTGATCATCTCCGTAATGCCGTCGTTGTTCTTGTCGGTACTTACCTGATAGTTAAACGAACGGACAACCGACAGCCAGCAGTCATCCAGAAAAGCATCGTCGCCGTACTGTTTCCAGTACATATAGACCTGCTGGATGAATTTCGGCGAATATTCCGACCATGGCGTTGTTTCCCTGCCGGGAATTATTTCCTGTCCGCTTTTGTAATCTTTGACATACTTGTCGGGTTTGTTTACGGGATCGTTGTATGGGCCTCCCAAATCGTGCGGACATGCGCCGAGCGTTGTTGCGGCAACAATATCGGCATAAGTCAGCAGAATATCCTTTTCGATGCGGGGCCACAGGTCGCGGGTAACGCCCGCAGTATGGTGACGGACATCGAAAGTTTCGAGATATGGATAACTTAAAAATTCCATCACTCCGGCAATGTGTTGTCCTTTACGGTTTCCGTATTTCTTTTCCCTGTTCACGCAACCGTTTTCCCAGAACGAGCCGCCGAAAGTCTGATAATACAGTTCGTTCAGCGCGCCCGCCTTTAACCAGTCGGGACATTTCGGATTGTTGGCGATGGGCAAAGTCCATTCGTCAACCGCTTTCAGCCATTGGGGATACGACGTCAATCCCTCTTCCGTGATTTTTGCAGCAGCAGCGCTTTCCTGATTTTCGGGAAAATATTCGGTATAGCGTTTTTTCCATATTGCCCCCTCTCCGAAGCCCGTCAACGGGAAATACCACGACACGGCAAAGGGAACAACCGTTTCTTCACCGGGCTGCAACCGTACGGACACACATAACGCGCCCGAGGGCGTAGCGCTGCGCTCGCAAAGATTTTTATTCGACAGCTTTCCGTCTTTTACGAAATCGTTCCATATCGCGCTGCCGTCGCTGTCGCCGTCCCACATTTCGACATACGTCGCTTTGGATGAAGTGGCGATGCACCATGCCGTATTTTGTGTTTCGACCGGATTTTGCGGGTCGTTCGCGCCCATTACGATAGCCGTCTGAAATTTGTCTTTCACCAACCGGTTGAACAGTCCGTTACGGCAGGGGCGAAGATGGTCTTCCCTGCAAAGCGTATCGTTGGCAACGATGTACGTCGCATTCGGGAAAGTGAACATGAACGACAGTTTGACCGTTTCCCGCCCGGTGTTCTTCACTTTGAACAGGAACATGCCCACAGGATAAGACGTCTCTTTGTAGTTGTCCTTAATTACCGGACTGAATTGCAAAAGCGAAATCTGACTGTGAAAGACTTTATAGTCGAATGTCGCTTTGGGAAACAGCGCCCTGTATGTGGCGTCGCCTTTTCCGAGACGGTTCCACGCCGGAAGCACATCTTCGGTGGCAAGCGTATGGGTAATGGTGCTTCCTTTCACTTCTTCACGAATGTGGAAAGCCGCCTGGCTTAAAAAGCGTTCCTCATACACAACAGGCTTCATGTGAAACGGGCCGAACGAGCCGCAAAGGTTGTACATGAAACTGCCTGTCCCGATACCTCCTGCCGGCATTCCTTTTTTGGTCATTGTTTCGAATTTCGATCCGTCAACATGTTTCACGTGAAGAGAAACCGGGAGATCGCCCAATTCTCTCGTCCATGCGCAGGCGGGCATCTCCCACAACCCCTGCGAAAAAATCGTCAAACTGTTTGTCATAAAAAGCAGTGTGGCAGAAAATCGTATTATTTTTTTCATATCATAATTTAGGGGACTCCTAAAAACTATTTCGTCTATTTTGATTTTTATAGGGAGCCGAAATCCCCGTTAAAACTCCGATTAAAAATCGATGCAAAGGTAATACAAAAAGTAATACTATTGACATTTTTCAATATATTGTCATTGCCCGCCATGTGTTCCATTCCAGCATCAAAGGCGCATCGAACAGCGATTTATCTATAATCTGATTGAAAGTAACATTTATATCATTGTGCAAACGATAATCCTTTATTGCCGACACTTGTTCGGAAATGATATTGCCTTTTCGTTTCGCAATTTCATCAAATAGAATATTTTTCAGTGCTGATAATGAGAATATCTTTTCCATTATAATATTTTCTGTATTTTGAGGATAGGCCGAAATGATGCCGAACATCAAAAAAGCAAGGAATAGAAACAGCAGCGGAAGAGCCCGCAGGAATCGTTGCTGCGGGCTTTTTTAATCTCCGACATACAAATATTCAATCGTAAATCGTACCTTTGTGGCCAATATTGCAGTAAAATGAACAACCATTCGCTCCACTATACCGGCAGCTTCGCGAAAGCTGCCCTGTCGATGCTGATTGTGCTGACGCTAACCGGCAGCGCCGCGCTACGCCTGTCGGCGCAAAATACGATAGCTCTTCATCGCGAAAATACCCCCCATGACCTTGTGCCGATGCCGAAGGAAAGTAAGCTTCCGGCAGCGCTTCTCGAGGCCGAGCGGGTGCGCCGTTTTGACTTTAATCCCCGCCTGCAAACCCTCTCTGATGGCCATTGCGGGGATACGCTCCGGCTCGACTTCTTTTCCGATGCCTGCTACAGGGCGGTTGTCGAGAGGGTCGTGCGGGGGGGCGGTATTACGGGCATTACCGCGCGCATAGCCGGCTCGCCGTTCGGTTGCTGTTATATTTCCGCTTCCGAAAAGGGTATTTCTGTGATGGCCGAACTGCCCGAACACGATGCCCGCTTTTTTGTGGCCGGTGTCGAGGGAACGACGTATTTGTCGCACTATAAAATATCGGACATGCAGGCCGCCGAGTTAGGCTGTGCCGATGCGCCCGATTATGCCTCGAAGAAAGCCAATCATATCCCGCAAACCCTTCCTTCGATGCCGGATGATGATCCGGACGATGCGGTTACTATCCGTTTGCTCTTTGTTTATACGCCTGCTGCCGCGCTTTGGGCGCGCAACAATGCAACGGTAACCGACATCGACGACCTTATCGACCGCGTCATGCAGATATCGAATCTCTCGATGGCCAATTCCGGTACCGGCATTACCTTTGAAGAGGCCTATAAATACCAGGCCGATTATATGGAAGATAACAGCATCCTTGATTTGGATTATCTCACCGAACAGAACGATGGCTATATGGACGAAATACACTGGCTGCGTCAGCAATATGCGGCCGATGTGGTGGTGTTTCTCCCGGAAGTGTCGTTTACCGGCGGGGTAGCATGGCTTTTGCAGTCGGCATCGGGGCGGCCGAATATGGCTTTTGCATTGTGTCGCGTGCAGCAGGCCGGCTTCTCGCATACGGTTGTGCATGAAATCGGCCATACGATGGGATGCGGTCATCATGCCGAGCAGAACTTCCAGCCGGGGCCGGGGCTGTTTACGTATTCGTCCGGCTGGCGGGGGCTTACTGCCGGCAACACGTCGTACAGTACGGTGATGACCTATGAATCGGGCGGATACTTTAGCGACGGTATTTCGAGGCCGCGCATTTCGTACTTTTCCTCGCCCGATATTCTCCTCGACGGAACGCCGATAGGCCATCCCGCGAAAGCGGATAATGTATTAACATTGAAACAAACCAAGCACGTTACGTCCCGTTACGGCGAAAGCCTTCCCGACCTCACCCTGAGTGCTCTGTCGGTTACGCCGGGCACGCTCGCGCCTGTCTTCAACCGGTTTATCAGCAGTTATACGGTCGAAGTTGCCGCCAGCGTAACCGCCGTTACGGTCTCTGCCACCGCCGGCGATGCTGCGGCGCTGCTGACCGGCACGGGAAGCAAAAGCCTCGAACCCGGTCTCAATATTATGGCCGTAACGGTTACCGCGCCCGATATGTCGGCAAGCAGAATTTACACCGTCGTTGTCGTTCGGGGAGAGCCGGTGCGGAAAAGCATCCCCATGACCGAAGATTTTGAGACCTCCGCCGCCGGATGGTCTGTCGTCAATGAAGGACAGCCGAACCGCTGGGTGGCGGGCAGTGCAACGGCCGCTTCCGGGACAAAGTCGATGTATATCTCCAACGACGGCGGCGCTTCGAACCGCTATACGATTACACAGCGGAACGCGGCGCATTTTTTCTGTGACATCGCCTTCCCGGCCGTGCCTTACGACACCTATCTGTCGTTCGACTGGCAAGCCACGGGCGAATACAGCTCCGCGACGCCCTGGGATTACCTCGAAGTCCGCATCACCGATGCCGGAATAATACCCCAGCCCGGCGCGGCATCGGCGGCAGGCACGCTGACAGGACGATACTACCTCGCGAGCGGATGGCAAAGCGTCGAACAGCGGCTAAACGCCGCGTATGCAGGAACAACCCGCCGCCTTGTATTCAGTTGGATTAACGACGACAATACCGGTGTCCAGCCGCCCGCAGCCGTTGATAATATTCGCCTCTGGCAGCCCGACGCGCCACATTATTCCGTTATCTTCGACGTCCGCGACGAGCGGACATTGACCCCTCTTGCCGACGCCGCGGTTACTTTTGCGGGGACGGCCAATCCTCCGGGGCAGTATGTTTTTACCGACATATACCCCGGCGATTACGCCTATCTGGTTACCTGCGCCGGATACCGTCCTGCATCAGGCTTGCTCTCTGTCGCGGCCGACTGCCGGCAGGATCTCCGGCTTGCGCCGGAAACGGCCATGAGCCTGACTTATTTTGCGCTCAACAACGGCCTCGAGCGAACAGCCAACCCCTCCGTCACGCTCGACCACACTGTAATCGACGGCACCCCCGAAGTATATAGCGTAGCCGCTACCGCCGACGCCATCGGCGCCGAATGGCTGCCCTATGCGCCCCCTCTCACCGGACGGCTCTCCGGAGGCCCCGGAATGAAAGAACTTTTCTTTGCCGTAGCCAACAGCGCCGACACCTCGGAAACCCGCTCCGACCGCATTCTCCTCTACACGCCCGCCGAACTTTCGGCCACCCTTTCGCCCAATCCGACAAAGGGCATCGTGCGTGTCGGGATGGAGCATCATGTCTCGTCCCGGTTCACGGCGACGGTGTATTCGCTTACCGGCGAAATTTTCTTCTCGAAGGAATTTCAAACCACCCCGTTTGAAATCGACATATCCCACTGCCCGGCAGGCATCCTGTTAGTCAAACTGAGTAACGAAAATCGCACGGTAACAAAGAGCATCATCAAATATTAGCGCCTCGCGGCAGCGGTTTTATTTAAAATAAATAAATAATACAAAAAAATAATTCATCATGAAAAATCCCACAACTCCCGCCGTTATTACACCGGAAAGTCCTTCTCTTTCACTTATTGCGGGGCTTCGGCCGGTGCTCGAAGCTATCGAGGCCGGCCGCGTTATTGACCGCGTGCTTTTACGGCAGGGCATGGAAGGCGAAGGCTTCCGCCGGCTGCAGACAGCGCTCGCAGCGAAGGGCATACCGATGCAGTTTGTCCCTTCCGAAAAGCTAAACAGGCTTACCCCCCTTGCGCATCAGGGCGTAGTGGCCTACGTTCCGCCGATTGAGTACGCCGATATAGAGGCGGTGCTTGCGGCGGTTGTCGCCCGTGGCGAACAGCCGCTCGTACTGCTGCTCGATGGCGTTACCGATGTGCGGAATTTTGGGGGCATTGCCCGCTCGGCGTCCTGTGCCGGCGTTCATTTGATAATCCTGCCCGCTAAGGGCGCGGCGCCGGTAAATGCCGAAGCCATAAAAACATCGGCGGGCGCACTGCAGCACATCCCCGTTGCGCGTTCGGCCAATATCCGAACGGCTGTTTACCTGCTCAAAGCGCTGGGGATACAGATTGTTGCCGCCACCGAAAAGGCCGCCCAGCCTTTATACGCCGCCGATTTTACCCGTCCCACCGCCATCATTGCCGGAGCCGAAGACACGGGCATTTCTGCCGCCGCCCTGAAACTTGCCGACGCCTCCATCCGTATTCCTTTGCGCGGACCTGTGGCGGCGCTAAATGTTTCGGCGGCAACGGCCATCGTACTGTTTGAAGCAGTCAGACAAAGGGAGTTGAAAGTTGAAAGTTGGCTTACGCCAAATTAATTACGAATTACGAATTACGAATTACGACGTAGGGGCGAAAATTTTTTCGCCCCTACTTTTTAATTACGAATTACATTTTTAAAATTAAGAAATATGAATTACGAATTTTTAATTACTAATAACGAGTCAAGGTTCCTTAAATGGGAAACACCCTATATCTT
>JAISXF010000072.1 GCA_031270845.1 Prevotellaceae bacterium | reverse complement strand
ACGCCACCGGATCCGGTCAAAAAACAGAAAATCGACGCCAGCAATATCGCCGTTTCTACTCCGAAAAGAGAAGATATCGAGGAAACAATACTCAAAGGTCATGTAGAGTATTTCAACTCCGATAAAGGATATGGATTTATCAAAGATGCCGCCGGGATGGATAAATATTTCTTCCATATCAGCAGTGCACCGGCCTCTATAACTGAAGGAAATAAGGTCGCCTTCGAGTTGGAACGCGGTAAAAAAGGTATGAATGCGGTTAATATTACCCTTACAAATTGAAAATACTCAATATTAATAATTAAATTATATAAAAAAATGAATATTTATGTGTCAAATCTGAACTTTAGCACAACAGGCGAAAGTTTACAGGAACTATTCTCAACGTTTGGAGAAGTAACTTCTTCAAAAATCATCACAGATCGTGATACCGGAAGGTCGCGCGGTTTTGGTTTTGTCGAAATGCCCGATGATTCGGAAGGACAAAACGCCATTTCCGAATTGCATGAAAGCAATTTCGAAGGCAATACTATTAATGTCAATGTGGCACGCCCCAAAACTGAAAAAAGCAGTGGCGGATACGGCGGTGGCAGAAGCAGCGGCGGATATGGCGGCAGAAGCAGCGGCGGATACGGCGGCGGCAGAAACAGCGGCGGAAATAGCGGCGGATACAATAGAAACCGCTATTAAAAACATTAAAAACGAAAAACAGGAAACCTCTCATCCGGATTACAAGCCCGGAGAGAGGTTATCTTTTTCCTGAAAATTTTACCTGTTGTAGTGATGTGGATTTTGAAAACCATGTTACTCACTTTTATGAATCTTATGACGACAAATTAATTACAGGAAAATTATTATATCGTTGTGATATTCATTGACAATATACCTATATACCAACATCTCATCCCTACGTGCCCTACGGGATTCAAAAAAAATACGATTATTAAGATTTACAGGATTGCCTTCAGACACAAGAATCCTACTAATCCTACAAATCTTAATCAACAATCTCAATCAACAATCTTAATCAACAAAAAAGTTGTATCTTTGCGGCGTAAATTAATGATTGTAGCATGGAAACGACATTGGAAAAGAAGACATTAGACAGCGAAGCGAGTGACAGGCTCAGTTTCGTTACGTTTATTATTCCGGAGTTTGCCGATGAATACAAGATGGACAGGCAAGAAGCCTATCGCTATCTGAAAAAATACGGAGGACTGGATTATATATTCAAACACTGGTGGACACTGCACGTGGATAACCCTTTCTGGTCGGTGAGAGCAATACACGAGGCTTGCCGTAACAATGGAGGTTTGCGATGATAGTCTATCACGGCAGTTAGTACCTCTCCAATACCCCCTAAATAACCGACAGAAAAAGCCGTACATTGAGGTAGCAAATCACGGCGGCAATCAGTGCCAGCAGAGCAACGGAGGCTTTCCGGTTGGCATACGCGCCCATCACTTTTTTGGAGGAGGTGAGGTAAATCTGCGTGATGACGGTTATCGGTAACTGTATGCTCAACGCCATCTGCGACAGTATCAGCCCCTGAAACGGGTTGCTGATAAACAGAATCAGCCCCGCCGCGACAACAATCGAAAGCAGGACGCCGGTTTTGGAATGGCGGTCTTTGATGTCATAGGGTTCGGAAAAAATGCCGGAGAAAATGCTGCCGCCGGCCATGCCCGACGTAACGCTCGACGCAATGCCGGCAAAGAGCAGCGCGAGCGCAAAAACCATCGCGGCATTGCCGCCAAGCAGCGGCCGGAGCATCGTCTGCGCCTGCTGGAGCTCGGTTACCGGCGTATGATCCTGAAAAAACGTGGCGGCCGCCAGAATAATCATCGCACTGTTGATGCAAAAACCGATGACCATCGAAAAAAGCGTATCAAAAAATTCATACCGTAACTGTTTTTTAATGACTTTCGGCTCCCGCAGGTTCCACTGCCGGCTCTGGATGACTTCGGAGTGCAGGAACAGATTATGCGGCATCACCACAGCCCCCAGCACACTCATAATGATTAAAATCGACCCGTCGGGAATGGCGGGAACAACCCATCCGTGCAGCGCCTCGCCCCATTCGACATGCACGAGCGAAAGCTCATAAATAAACGAAATCCCGATGAGCGATACAAAACCGATAATCCAGCGTTCTATTTTCCGGTAGGAATTCGTGAAAAGCAGCACCAGCGCCAGCACGGCGGAGAGCAGCGCGCCGATTTTCACCGGCAGCCCGAAAAGCATGTTCAGGGCGATGGCGGCGCCTAAAATTTCGGCCAGCGACGTAAATACCGACGAGAGCATGGCCGTACTGAGGATAGAGCAGGCCAGCGGTTTGCGGAAATATTTGGTCGTCGCTTCGGACAGGCACAGCCCGGTGGCGATGCCGAGGTGCGCCACGTTGTGCTGCAGGATAATGAGCATCACCGTCGAAAGGGTAACCATCCACAGCAGCGTATAGCCGTAGTCGGCGCCGGCGGCAATATTCGACGCCCAGTTGCCGGGGTCGATAAAACCCACCGTAACGAGCAGCCCCGGCCCGATATATTTCAAAATTTCCAGCCCGCCGAATTTCGGATGATGCGGCGTTTTTCCAAAAAGACTGAATCGGCTAAAGAATGACATTAAAGGATGACATTAAATGTCGCTTTCCTTGAGGCGCTCGGCGTTTTCGGCCACCTGCAGCCGGTCGATGACCTCCTGAATGTCGCCGTCGAGGAAAACCGGCAGGTTGTACATCGTGTAGTTAATCCGGTGGTCGGTAACGCGGCTTTGCGGGTAATTGTACGTGCGGATTTTGGCCGACCGGTCGCCGGTAGAGACCATCGTCCGGCGCTTGCCGGCGATTTCATTCAGGTATTTTTCGTATTCTAAATTGTAAAGCCGCGTGCGCAGCTCGGTGAGCGCCTTCTCGTAGTTTTTGATTTGCGATTTCTCATCCTGACACTGCACGACCAACCCCGTCGGGATATGCGTGAGCCGGATAGCCGAATAGGTCGTATTGACCGACTGCCCGCCGGGGCCCGACGAGCAGAAGGTGTCTTTGCGGATGTCATTCACATTGAGTTCCACGTCGAACTCGTCGGCTTCGGGCAGCACCGCCACCGAGGCGGCAGAAGTATGCACCCGCCCCTGGGTTTCGGTCTGCGGCACGCGCTGTACGCGATGCACGCCGCTTTCATACTTCAGCACGCCATAGACGCCGTTGCCCCGCACTTCGCAAATGATTTCCTTAAAGCCGCCGACCGTCCCTTCGGAACTGGAATTAATCTCTATCTTCCAGCCTTTTTTCTCGGCAAATTTAACGTACATGCGAAACAGCTCTCCGGCAAAAATCGAAGCCTCATCGCCGCCGGTGCCGGCGCGGATTTCCAGAATGGCATTTTTGGAATCCTGCGGGTCGGCAGGAATAAGCAGCAGTTTGATGGCTTCTTCCATCTCAGGAAGGGCGACCTCCAGCGAGTCCACCTCATCTTTGGCCATTTCGCGCAGTTCCGCATCTTTTTCTCCGGTTAAAATATCCTTGGCGTTCGCGAGGTCGGTTAAGGCTCTTTTATATTTTGCGGCGACATCCACAATCGGCTCCAGCTCTCGATATTCCTTATTGAGGGCGACGTAGCGCTTCATATCGGCCAGCATATCCGGCTCGCCCAACTGCTTGCCGATGGCCTCAAACTTCTGACTAAGCCCTTCCAATTTAGCTAATATCGTATTATTATCACTCATAAATTCTGTTGAAATTTTGTGCAAAAGTACGAAAAAATTGTGGAGCAGACAAGGGGCAGACAAGAGACAGACGATAGACAAGAGACATTCAGACAATAGACCGCATTCAATGCAAAAGCCCCCGCCGGTGGGCGGGGGCTTTTGCCGAAGGAAACATTTCTTAATTGCCACCCTTTACGCAGCGTATTGGAAAGCCACCGTTCAATTCCGTCGGGCAAGGTGGATTGTGGTAGTATGTATGATAAGCAAAACAAATCGCTTGTGTCGTATTATAGCGTGTGGTGGACCAATAATCCACCATGAAATTTTGTGCGGAGATTACACCGTCTAATATAAGAAATCCTGCCCGCGATCCTCCGAATGCCGGGCCGTCTAAGGTAGTATAACACGTACAGGAGCGAGGATTACAGTCTGTCCGGGAAAATACTGTTTTATCCAGCGTACAGAAATCGGCTGCTGTTGGCACGCGCCAGGGGCTGGGACATAACCGTTCGGCATATTGCGATGCCATGCACCATGAAAATAAATCCCCATATATAAGCGCCGCATTGCTCCGGCAGTCCGCATGAAAGATATTGGTTGCGGTTGAACCGCCGTCGTAGGTGGTTTTCGCGCAATAGGTAACCGTAATGGGCGCGCTCCATGTTTGTGCGCCGACAACCCATGTATCCGTGCTGGAAAAGCCCACCGTGCCTAACGGGATACTGGATGTCGTGCAGCCGGTTATCGCGATAGCCGTTACGGCAATCGTGTCGTTCACGAAGGCTTCGGCGCAGCCGTTGGTATTGACGGTCGTAATCGTGTACGGGTATGTACCCGTGAGGGTGGGCGTGCCGCTAATGCTATACCCGGAGCCTGTCCACGAGCCCGATACGCCGGGCGGGAAACTGCCGGTCATTATCGC
>JAISXF010000011.1 GCA_031270845.1 Prevotellaceae bacterium | reverse complement strand
GATGGTGCGGGTTTCAAAAATGTAGCGGGTTTGTTCTTCGGTAAGCCGGCTGCCCTCAATTCGGTTGGAATTGTAGGCAAGATTTACCTGTGTTTTGTGATACAGGCCGCCTTTGCGTTGCGCTTGTTTTTCTTCTTGTAGATATGCGGATAGTTTGTTCATTTTTTTATATTGACATTGCCCAAAAACGTTACAAAGGTACAAATTATCATTGGAATAACAATAATGGTATGCTCCCCCATCCAACGCATAAAAAAAATCCGTATAAAATTCTTACCTTTGCGGCTCACATTAAAAAACAACAACGATGATATATTGCAACAACTCGGCAATGCGCCATATTGCCATTCATTTTGTAGGTAACAAAACCAATAACGAACCGTGCGGATTATCAAAATCGACGCTCCGGTTGAACGAAACAGAACAGGCGCTCTTCATGCGCTATTTTCTGACTCCATTCAAATCCGCCGAATACTTTAATCTTTACCATGATATGGGGCTAAAGATGAACGAAGTATTTACATGCGCCGATGCCATTTTCGCCGACCCCGCCGGCGCCATCCTTGAGCAGTCGGCGAGCCTCGCGAAGCACTTGTACAACCAGAGCGTGCATCCTAAAATCAAAGGCGGAGAGTTCTATACCGCCTATTTCAACGAGTGTATTGTCGATGGCGAGATAGTAGATGCCGTCGGCCTGTTCAAATCGGAGAACAAAGACACCTTTTTAAAAGTGTATCCGGCCGGCGACAGCTTCGACGTAGAAAGTGAAAAGGGGATTAATATTAATAAACTCGATAAGGGATGCCTGATATTTAATACCGAACGCGACAAGGGCTATATTGTGGCGGTGGTTGATAATACCAATAAAGACGGCGAAGCCCTGTACTGGATGAATGATTTCCTCCATCTGCGACCGCGACGGGACGAATACCATCATACGCAAAACCTGATGTCGCTATGTAAAAACTTTGTCCGCGACGAACTACCGAACCAGACCGACATCAGCAGGGCCGACCAAATCGACCTGCTCAACAAGTCGGTCAAATTCTTTAAGGAGAACGACCGCTTCAATCTCGACGAATTTACGCACGATGTTATCAAAGAGCCGGAGGTTGCCGAGAAGTTCCGGCAGTACAAAGCCGCCTGTGCGCAAGAATTTGATTTGGACATTGCCAACGACTTTGCCATCTCCGACAACGCCGTCCGCAAGCAGGCGCGCGTATTCCGCAGCGTCATCAAATTAGATAAAAACTTTCACATCTACATCCACGGCAACCGCGACCTTATCGAACAGGGCATCGACGAAAACGGCCAAAAGTTTTATAAAATCTATTACAAAGAAGAGTCGTGAGAATTACGAATTACGAATTACGAATTACGAATTACGAATTACGAATTACGAATTACGAATTACGAATTACGAATTACGAAAATTTGGCGGATTAGATATAAATATTGTATCTTTGTGCCGGTTTTTGTTGCCCTTTTTGTTTGATTAAATTAGTAAGTTAATCAAAATCCTCTACCTTCTTCTCTATCAGTTCGTATCTCGTTTTTTTCTCCGCCGGCATTCCGGCGCTTTTCATTTTTATAATATCCTTATAACCTTGCGCTTGCTTTTTGTCTTTTCGCAGGAAATTCAACTTTTCTTCTCCTTTTTCATCTCCCGTTTTTTGTGTTTCAACGCGCTGTTCTCACATCGTTTACAAGGACTCGAGCAGGCTCATTTCATCCTCGATTCATCCCCTAATTCGTCTCCACGCGCAAAAAGTATCATCTTTCCTTCTGATATTCAAGCGTTGCAGTTTTATTTTTTAACTTACTAATTTAATCAACGGCAAAAAACTGCAAAAATGATAAAAGGAACGCAAATTTATATAAAATAAGTAAACAATACAAAACATGAAGAAGCTGCTTTCAGTAACCATTTTAGCGCTCTCCCTCTCCACCGTATGGGGACAGGGCACAGTGCACGTATCCAATTTAAGCCAAACCACAGACGCGACGCCAACCCTGACCTTCGACATCAGCTGGACGACCCCGCCCTCGGCAACGCCCAATCACCGCGACTCGGTATGGCTCTTTGCCGACTTCCGCATAGTGAACCCCGACGGCTCGACCGGCTCATGGACGCCCGCCACGATTACCACCGCCACGATTACCGCCGGCGCCGGAACCCTTATCACCTCATCGCTGTCCGGGCGCGGGTTCTTCCTCGACGGGCACGGTTTGGCGCCGCTGAACACCACCATTCGGGTTACGCTCGACGCCCCTGCCAATACAAAGTTTAACGCCTGTGTCTATGCTTCCGACTGGCCGCCCAACGCTACGTTACAGTCTGGCGGAGGCTATATATTAAAAGGCACATCGCCCTTTACTATTAATAATACAATCACCGAAAACTCCCATACCTTCGGCGCGGGGACGTGCATTACAACGATTAGTGATGCCACGGGCTGTCCGGGCTTTGTTGTTAATCCACCCTTCGTTCCCGGCTCGATTGCTGCCGGCGAGGCGGTTTGCATAGGCGGCACGCCGACAACTATTAGCGGTATCATACCCGTGAGCGGCGGAGACAACAATCTGATCTATTCATGGTATAAAGACGGGATTGAAATCCCCGGCGCCACAGGCGCGGACTACACCCCGCCGGCCTCCGTAGCGCTGACCCCCGGCGCTTACATATATACCCGCAAAGTCAGGGACAATACCTGCAATATTACGCCCGTGGCCTCCACCGGCAGTTGGGTGTTGACGGTGGAAGAAATACCGAGCCTTTCCCTCGCTTCCGGAAGCAACAATCAGACCGTTGAACACGACTCCGTCATAACTCCGATAAAATACACAGCCACCAACACATCCGGCGTTATTTTGTCTGCCGGAGGCTTCTCCTCCGGTGTGTCGGGGAGCTGGGCGAACAGTACATATACCATTAGCGGCACGCCCACCGGCATCGGCATTTATCCCTACACCATTACTACGACCAACGCCGGATGCCCGAACGTCTCCGAAAGCGGGACAATTACGGTAACAGGATCAGAATATAACTGTAATCTTGCGAATATTACATTAGGAACGGTTGGTTTTGTCAGTGATGTGCTGGATACGGTGAACGGGGTGATTCTTTCCGCTCCGGTAACGGCGAGCTACTGCAACAAGACGTCGTATAACGGTGGCAGCAACGTTGATGGCCCTTTTAATGCCGATTGCCGCAAGGGTGACGACGATGCGTGTGGCCATTACTTTTCGTGGTGTATGGTTAAGCACTATGCCGACGTCTTGTGCCCGTCCCCGTGGCGGGTTCCGACACATGCCGATTTCTGCAAAATCGCGACTAACTCGGCCGACAGTTGCGTTAACACAACGGAACAACATGCCGGCATAAACGGGTGGTTGACCTGTGGCCATGTATCATTCACATCGATTTCCGGTGAAGGAACGTCCGGCTATTATTATTCTTCCGACGCGTACAGCGCGACGCTCGCCTATTTCGCGACTGTGTATAACACTTTTTTTAACCCTCCTAATGGCCACAGCAAGAGATACGCGACCACCCTGCGTTGTGTCCGCCGTGATGCGCCGCTGTGGGTAACGGCGAATGAAACGGTTTGCTCCGGCGCCACGCCCTCGGCCATGACCGCTACTCCCGGCGGCTGCACGGGTACCGTTTCCTACCAGTGGCAACAGAGTACCGACGGCAATGCCTTTGCCGACATCCCCACGGCCACAGCCGATACCTATCAGCCCTCCGCAATAACCCAAACGACCCACTACCGCGTTGTCGCTACCTTTGCCGGAACCTGCGGGATACAAATCTCAAGGGCTGTAACAAAGAAGGTGGAAGCCCTGCAGACCATTATCCTCTCCACCTCCGAGACGACAATCTGCGCCGGAGAAGTGGTTTTACTGACCGCCACAGGTTCGTCTCATTCCACCTCCTATTCTTTCAACGGCGATAACTGGCAACCGAGCAGTTTTACCTACGTTAACGTTAACGCCACGACTACCTACACCGTCAAAGCGCGGACAGCTAACAGTTGTGAATCAACAGCGGCGTCGGTAACGGTAACGGCGCTTGCCCTGCCGACCTTTATACCCAGCGAACCGCTCAACAGGTCGGCCTGCTCCGGCACAGCAATTACGTTAACGATAACCCCGGAGGCGGGCGTAACATACACCTGGAGCCTCTACGGCGGCTCGTCGGTTACTACCGGCAGCAGCTATGTTACCACTACGGCGGGCGACTATATAGTGATGGCTGAAAACGACAATGGCTGCATAGCCTATTCGCGTCGGGCTTCGGTTATGATACATCCCATCCCTCAGGTTCCGCCGGACCCCGGCCTGCAGACGTTCTGCGCTTCCGCCAACCCGAAACTTTCCACCCTTTCCAATACCCTTCTTTGGGGCGCCATTAGATGGTACGACGTTCCCTCCGGCGGAACGAGTCTCCTCACCAATACCCTCTTAGTCTCCGGCGCAACCTACTATGCTGCGCTAATATCCAACTACTATGATGCGCTAATATCCTACTATGTCTGCGAAAGCACGTCGCGCACGCCGGTAACGGTATCTCTTACCCCTTCCCCGACCATTACCCGTACCGGCGGAGGGGCCAGTCAGTCCATCGAACAGGGCATTATGTCCGTAAATACTATTGTATATAGCGCTACCGGCGCTACCATTGCCTTATCCAGCGGCAGTTTTCCGGCAGGCGTTACGGGCAGCGCTTCCGGCATATCTTACACCATAAGCGGCACGCCTACCGCTGCTACAGGCGCTTACCCTTATACTGTAAGCGCTGCAGCTACTGCCAACAGCTGTACGGCTCCCGCATCGGGCACGATTACGGTAACGGCTCCTTCCTGCACCAACTGCGTACACTGGAGAAATAGTGTCTGCGGCATTCACTGGATGACAGCCACGCACGAGCCCAGCAGCGCCGTCATGTACCCCGGCGAGATGACCTACTACGACGCTCAGCAAGCATGTTCAGACAAAGGTCCCGGCTGGCACTTGCCGACGCTCGCTCAATTGGAGTGTCTGTGCAGCCACAGGAACGATGCTGATTTCCCCGCTACTTACAACCATACTTATTGGACCAGTACTTCCGGCATGGACGGAGGCAGTATTTACTACTATGGCGTCAATAGTAGCTGCTATACGAACGGCAGCGTTCCGAACTACTGCTGCAATTATGCCAAGTGCGTGAAGTAGGTATAGGAGCGACAGACAATAGACGAAAGAACATAGACGATAGAACATAGACAATAGACGATAGAACATAGACAATAGACGATAGAACATAGACAATAGACGATAGAACATAGACAATAGACGTCTATGTTCTTTTGTCTATGTTCTTTCGTCTAAACAAAAACAGCCCGTTTCCCTGAAAAATGAAATCTCCCACGTACGTGATGAAAACCATCACGTACGTGATGAAAGTTATCACGTACGTGATGAAGTCCGTCACGTATGTGATGAAAGTTATCACGTACGTGATGAAGTCTATCACGTACGTGATGAAATCTCCCACGTACGTGATAACTTTCATCACGTACGTGATGAAATCTCCCACGTACGTGATGAAATCTCCCACGTACGTGATGAAGTTCCCCACGTACGTGATGGTTTTCATCACGTACGTGGGAGATTTCATTTTTCAGGGAAACGGGCCGTTTTTGTTTAGACGAAAGAACATATACGTAAGAACATAGACGTCTATCGTCTATTGTCTATTGTCTATTGTCTATCGTCTATCGTCTATCGTCTTTCGTATATCGTCTATCGTCTATCGTCTATCGTCTATCGTCTATCGTCTATCGTCTATCGTCTATCGTCTATGTTCTTTCGTCTATTGTCTTTCGTAATTAAATTAGTATCTTTGCGGCTCAAATAACAACTCAACAATTCAATATGTCGAACGTCATTAGAATACGTAAAGGACTTACGCTTTCGCTTCGAGGGAAGGCCGAGAAGGTGGTGTCGAAACTGCCGGCGGCGGCGTATGCCCTCAAACCCGGCGATTTTCCCTACCTCACGCCGCGCCTGACAGTCGGCGAGGGCGATGCGGTGCTGGCCGGAACTCCTCTGTTTACCGATAAATACCGCCCCGAAATCCGCTACGCCTCGCCGGTGAGCGGGACGGTGAGCGCTATCGTGCGCGGCGACAAACGGCGGCTGCTTGAGGTGGTCGTTACCCCCTCGGCTGAACAGGAATATGTAACGCACGATGCGATGGATGTGGCGGCGCTGTCGCGCGAGGCAATTATCGGACGGCTGCTCGAAAGCGGCGCGTGGCCGTTTATCCGCCAGCGCCCCTTCGGTATGGTTGCCGACCCTGCCGATACCCCCAAAGCTATCTTTATTTCGGGCTTCGACAGCGCCCCCCTTGCGCCCGATACCGACTTCACGCTTACCGGCGAGGCTATCGCGTTCCAGAAAGGTATCGACGTGCTGCGGCGGCTGACCGACAAAGTTTATCTTTGTCTGAATGATGAAACCGCCGCCACCAGCATTTTTCATAAAATTACGGGGGTTACTAAAAAGGTGTTTCGGGGGCCGCATCCGGCGGGGAATGTGGGGGTGCAGATTCACCATATCAGTCCGATTAATAAAGGCGAAAAGGTATGGACAATCGACCCGCAGCACATTGTCGCTATCGGTCGGCTGGCGCTGCGGGGGGTGTACGATGTATCGAAGGTCGTCGCCCTGGCGGGGCCGTCGGTGAAGCGACCGCGCTATTTTAGGACGATAGCCGGGGCTGCGCTGTCGGGCATTGCCGGGTATGTTGATATGTCCGGCAGCCGCCGGTATATCAGCGGCAATGTCCTGACCGGCGCCAACGTCGGTGCCGACGGTTATTTGGGTTTCTACGATAACAGCATAACCGTAATTCCCGAAGGAGATACCTGCGAGTTCCTCGGCTGGGCGAACCCGCTGCGGCTGCACCGTTACAGCGTGTCGCGGAGCTATCTTTCGTGGATGTTCCCCCGCCGCGAATATGCGCCGGATGCGAATATGAACGGTGGCGTGCGCGCGTTTGTCGTCTCCGGCGCCTACGAAAAGGTGTTGCCGATGGACATCCTTCCGGTTTATCTGCTCAAAGCCATCCTCGCCGGCGACATCGACCGGATGGAGCAGCTCGGCATCTACGAAGTGGTTGAAGAAGACTTCGCGCTTTGCGAATTTGTATGCCCGTCGAAAATACCTGTCCAGGACATCATCCGGAAGGGAATAGCGCTAATGGTTAATGAACAACTCAACAATAACACATGCTACGCAAGATAATAGATAAAATAAAGCCCTCCTTTGAGCGCGGGGCGCGGTTCGGGTTCCTGCACTCGACCTTTGAGGCGTTTGAATCCTTTGCATTTGTGCCGAATAAAACCACACAGTCGGGCGCCCATATCCGCGACTGCAATGACCTCAAACGGGTGATGACGGTGGTCATCATCGCCCTCATGCCGGCGCTGTTCTTCGGATGCTGGAATATCGGCTACCAGCACGCGCATACGTTCGGTGTTGAAATGACCTTCGGGGCGATGTGGCTCTATGGGTTCCTGCGGGTGCTGCCGGTAATAATCGTGTCGTATGCCGTCGGGCTGGGTATTGAGTTTACCGCTGCGCAGCTCCGCGGGCATGAAGTCAATGAAGGCTTTTTGGTAACCGGGATGCTGATACCGCTGGTGATGCCGGTCGGGGTTCCGCTGTGGATGGTCGGGCTGGCTACGGCCTTCGCCGTGATTATTGGAAAAGAAATATTCGGCGGTACGGGGATGAATATCTTTAATCCGGCGCTGCTGGCGCGGGCGTTCATCTTCTTTTCCTACCCGTCGCAGATTTCGGGCGACCGCGTCTGGGTGGCCGGGTTGCAAAGCCCCTCGGCGGTCGATGTAACCACCGGCGCCACCCCGCTGGCCGAAGTAGCGACGGGCGGTATCGACCGCCTGCCGTCGGTTGCCGACCTCTTCTTCGGCTTTATCCCCGGTTCTATCGGCGAAACATCAACGCTGGCGGTGCTTATCGGCGCCGTTATCCTGATCTATACCGGCGTGGCGAGCTGGAAAATCATGTTCTCGTGCGTTGTCGGCCTGATAGCCACCGGCGTTCTGCTGAATTTGGTTGCCGTAAACCCCTACATGGCGATGCCGCCATACTATCACTTGCTGATGGGCGGTTTCGCGTTCGGCGCGGTATTCATGGCCACCGACCCCGTTACGGCCGCCCAGACCGAGGTCGGCAAATGGCTCTACGGTTTTCTGATTGGCGCCCTCACCGTGCTTATCCGCGTATTCAACGAGGGCTACCCCGAAGGCATGATGCTTGCCATTTTGCTTATGAATGCCTTCGCTCCGCTAATCGACCACTATGCAGTAGCCCTTCACATCCGCCGAAGGCTGCAGCGGAGCGCCGTTTTACATAAAAATGAGTTATTATAAAAGAATGGAATTATGAAATGGAATAAAAACAGCAATACCTATACCGTCCTATATACCGCGGCGCTGGTGGTGGTGGTCGCCACGGCGCTGGCGCTGGCTGCTACCGGACTCAAAAGCCGGCAGCAGGCCAATATCGAAATGGAAAAGAAACAGGCCATCCTTGCGTCGGTACATAAAACGGATTCTGTCGGATGGCAGGCAGACAGGCAGGCGTACATCGAAATGCTGTATGCAAAGTATATCGTCGAACAGTATATAATAGGGGAGGGAGGCGTGCGCAGGGAGGGCGATGCCTTTGCCGTCGATATGAAAGCGCAGTACGATATTATCCGGCAGCTCAACACCGGCAACCTCGACGGGGCGCAGCAGGCCGCCCTGCGTGCAACCCTCGCGCTGCCCGTATTTGTCTGCCTCAATGACGACAGTACCCGCAAGTATATCCTGCCCGTATATGGATTAGGCCTCTGGGGTGCGCTGTGGGGCTACGTCGCTCTCGACGACGACCTGAATACCGTCTATGGCGCTACGTTCGACCATAAAGGCGAAACCCCCGGTCTGGGCGCGGAGATTGCCACGCCGGCCTTTGCCGGCCAGTTCATCGGCAAACGGATTTTTGAGGACGGTCGATTCACTTCCGTCCTCATCCTCAAAGGCGGCGCCGCCCCCGACGACCCGCATGGCGTCGATGCCATTTCGGGCGGCACTATCACCAGCCGCGGTGTTGAAACCATGCTCAAAAACTGCCTGACCGAGTACCTGCCCTTCCTTACGCATCGGGATTCTGTTCCGGAGCCTGTCGAATACCCGATATGGGAAGGAACGGATGCGCGAACAGAGAAGGAACACGCGCATGAACAGGTAAGGAACACGCGCATGAACAGGTAAGGAATGGGCGCATGAACAAGTAAGGAATGGGCGCATGAACAGATTTTTTTTAATAAATAGCGATTATGCAAAATAATAATAAGATAAACAATAAGATAAACAATAAATCAAAATAGGAGAGGAGCAAGCATGAACTGGAAATTATTAACCGACCCGATAGGCAAAAGCAACCCTGTCACGGTGCTGATATTAGGCATCTGCTCGGCGCTGGCGGTAACGGTCAAGCTGGAGCCGGCATTGGTGATGGGGTTGGCGGTGGCGGTGGTAACCGCCTGTTCGAGCTGTATATTATCGCTGCTGCGAAACACCATCCCGCCACGCATCCGTATTATTGTGCAGTTAGTGGTGGTAGCGACCTTTGTGATACTTGTCGATCAGCTGCTGCGCGCATTTGCGTACGACATCAGCAAGCAGCTGTCGGTGTTCGTCGGATTGATTATCACTAACTGTATTATCATGGGGCGTATCGAAGCGTTTGCGCTGGGCAACAGGCCATGGCCGTCGTTTATCGACGGTTTGGGCAACGGATTAGGCTATGGAATGATATTAGTGATAGTGGCCTTTGTCCGCGAGCTGTTCGGTTCGGGCACGCTGTTTGGCTACCAAATCATCCCCGAAAGCTGGTATATAGCCAACGGCGGCTTCTATGCCGACAACGGTCTGATGATACTGCCGCCGATGGCGCTGATTGTCGTCGGCCTTATTATTTGGATACAACGGAGCATTATGCGCATCAATTAAAAACAACGATATGGAAAATATAATCAGCATTTTTGTAAAGTCGATTTTTATAGACAATATGATATTTGCGTTTTTCTTAGGCATGTGTTCCTACATCGCCGTGTCGAAAAACGTAAAGACCGCCCTGGGGTTGGGGATTGCGGTGGTGGTGGTGCAGTTTATCACCCTGCCGGTAAACTACCTTCTGAACACCTGCCTGCTAATGCCCGGCAGCCTCTCATGGATTAGCCCGGAATTGGCCGGCATCGACCTGAGTTTTTTAAGTTTCATTGTCTTCATTGCCGTCATTGCCTCTGTCGTACAGATATTGGAAATGGTGATCGAAAAATATACCCCGACACTCTACAACCAGTTGGGCATATTCCTGCCGCTGATTGCGGTCAATTGCGCCATTATGGGCGGATCGCTCTTCATGCAGGAACGCGAATACGCGAACCTGTGCGAAACGCTGGCCTTTGCCGCCGGCTCCGGCATCGGCTGGTGCGTGGCGATTGTCGGCATTGCCGCCATCCGCGAAAAGATGAGCTACTCGAATGTCCCCGAACCCTTGCGGGGCGTAGGTATCACGTTTATCCTGACAGGACTGATGGGCATTGCATTTATGAGTTTCATGGGAATAAAATTATAGGAAAACAGTTATGAATATCCTTATATTACTTACCTCGCTGGCCGTGTTTCTGGTCATACTCCTGTCGCTGGTATCGATACTGCTGTACGCCAAAGCCAAACTGATACCGCAGGGCGACGTCCGGCTGACGATAAACGAAGACAAAACATTAGACGTATCGCCGGGCGCAACACTGCTGGCCACACTTGGCGACCATAAAATATTCCTGCCCTCGGCCTGTGGCGGCGGCGCCACCTGCGGCCTGTGCAAATGCCGCGTACTCTCGGGCGGCGGAGACATCCTCCCTACCGAAACCGGCTTCTTTACCCGCAAACAGCAACAGACCAACTGGCGCTTAGCCTGTCAGGTAAAGGTGAAGGATAATATGCAGATTGCCGTTCCCGAAGAAATTATGGGCATCAAAAAGTGGGAATGCGAAGTGGTGAGTAACCGCAATGTATCGACGTTTATCAAAGAATTTAAAGTTAAATTGCCTGACGGCGAACGGCTGCATTTCAAATCGGGCGGCTATATCCAGATAGACATTCCGGCCTGCGAAGTCGATTTCAAAGACATGCAAATCGAGCCGGCCTTTCGCGAAGACTGGGACAAAATGCGGATATGGGATTTGACGATGAACAACACCGCACCCACCTTCCG
The DNA here is from genome assembly GCA_031270845.1 of Prevotellaceae bacterium. Classification (GTDB taxonomy): domain Bacteria; phylum Bacteroidota; class Bacteroidia; order Bacteroidales; family UBA932; genus JAIRKX01. Next base: position 15,024 of record JAISXF010000011.1, on the reverse strand, counting down.
CGCTTACTCGATGGCCAATCACCCGGCCGAAGACAATATCATCATGTTGAATATCCGCATTGCCACCCCGCCGTGGGACAGGGACAGGGGCGCTTTTGCGGGCGTTAATCCGGGCATAAGTTCCTCCTACATTTTCTCCCGCAAGCCCGGCGACAAGGTGTTGATTTCAGGCCCTTACGGGGAATTTTTCCTCCGCGATACGGAAAATGAAATGATGTTCGTCGGTGGTGGCGCCGGCATGGCGCCAATGCGCTCGCACATTTTCCACCTCTTCCGAACACTGCAAACCGGCCGGAAAGTAACATTCTGGTACGGCGCACGCTCCCGTCGCGAAATATTCTATGAAGAAGAATTTCGCGCCATCGAGCGGCAATACCCGAATTTCCGGTTTGTCATCGCCCTCTCGGAGCCAAAGCCGGAAGACAATTGGAGCGGCGCTGTCGGCTTTATTCATCAGGTCATTTTCGACCGCTACCTCAAGGAGAACAGCGCCCCCGAAGACATCGAATACTACCTCTGCGGCCCCCCGCTGATGACCGCCGCCATGACCGCCATGCTCGACAACCTGGGCGTGCCGAAAGAAATGATACTCTTTGATGATTTCGGAGGATAACGACAGATTGGCTGCGCCGGCAAAGAGCAGCATAACGACCGCACGGTCAATCTACGGTTATGTTTTCGGCGATTGTGTACATGTCGGAGAGGTCGGCAGAAAAAATAGAGGCGGCGTTTTTGTACATCGTTTTAAAGTCGTCGGCAGAGGCATGGCCGGGGAATACGGAAAAATAGTGGTAGCCTGTTTCGGCGGGGTCGTATTTATTGCGCCACATTACAATCATGCTGAGGGATTGCCCTGTCGCAGGATTCAGTATTTGCTGCGTCCAATAATTTCTTACAGGCGTTCCATTATTGTCACGGATACCTTCTACGCCCGTTTCCGTGATACCGCATGGTTTTTTCAGCTCTTTCGACAATTTGGACAATACATTTATATTGGTGGTCAACGTCGTTGGGTTTAATCCGTGATAGCAGTCCATTCCAATAAAATCCACATAGTCGTTGCCAGGCCAGCGGAACAGGAAATCATTTTTTGCCTTCGGCGAATCCATTTGGGGCGAGATGGCGTAAATAAACTGGTGTACGCCTTTTGTGTCGCGCAAATAGTTTACGGTAAATTGCCAGAGGGCAATAAACTCGGCCTGCGTGGTACACGAGGATCCCCACCACGACCAGGCTTGCGTATGCTCGTGGAAGGGACGGAAAATAATAGGGATACGTTCGTTTCCCGATCCTTTTAATGTGGCGGCAAAATCGGCCAGCCGGTCTAACCATTGCTTGAATTTACTGTTTGTCGCACTGCCATTGATAAGGATTTCTTTCGCCACATTATTATTTGAATTGTCCCACGCATCGCCACCGGTAAGGGGGTTGTTCCAGTGGCAGCAGGCGATGATGACTTCGCCGCGATTGTAGGCTTCGATGATGACACGTTTTCGGATTTCGTTTTCGGCGATGTCGGCTGGGTTGGTGGCGCGGTCGTCTATTATCGTGGCAAAATCGACGCTGAATACGGCGGGGTAGTCGCCGCAGACGTCTTTGGTGTCGGAGCCTCCGGAGGTGTTGTACCATTTGCGGCCATACCACAAATCATCGTGATGGCCGAACATAAATCCTTTTTTTTGTATTTGCCATAAATTGGAATAAAGGGCTTTGGTTTCGGCGGTGGCGTTTTTATCGGCGAGCGAGAGCACAACGGGCTGGTCGTCGGGTTTTACGGGCGGGTCGTCGCCTTTTTCCGCGCAGGATAACAAGCCTGTTAAGCTTAGTATCAAAGCCGTGATATACTTCTTTTGCATGGCTGTTTTACTCCATATTTGTTATTAATTGAAAACTTTGCGCTTTAAGCGCTGTTTGAAAACGTTTATTGATTTCCATTTCCGATTTAACCGGCACAGGATGCCCGTCGGCATCGACCGGCCGGCACCCTTCTTCATACACGTATAAAGACGCTCTTTCCATTTTCGACGGCAGGAGTAACTTAATGTTCCTGTCGTGGTGGCCGATATTGACAAACGCTGCCGTATATTGTCCCCTGTATTCGGCCACGGCGGCGAATATCCCCTGTGTGCGGTCGATACCTGCCTCAAGGATGGTAGCGCCTGCCGGGAACCAGCGGCACATCAACGACCACGTATAAAACCACGGGCGTATGTTTTCCTGTGCAGGGTCGTTGAAAACTTCCGAACCTAAAATATTCCACATTCCCCACAATTTAATGTCTTCGGGCTTTCCGGCGTCGCCGTTGCTGTGCATGGCGTCGTCGAGCATCCAGGCCGCCATGCCGGAGTAGCCGCTGTTCATTACCTCCATACAAAGCAAGGCCATATCCAGGCCATAGAAATAATCATATACAAACATATTGGCGTCGGAGCCGCGGGTGAGGGGGTGTTCGGCGGCGCGGCGGCGGTATTCGCGCATCAGCAGGGAGTCGGCGGTGCGCCAGTATTTGTATCCGGCTTCGCCTAATACGATTTTTTTCCCTTCTGGAAGCGGCTGTTTATAAGCAGCCAATCGTTCGGCATAAGTTCCCGACCGGACTTCCGCCTGTCCCGGATAAGCATGTACATCATAGAGCCCGATGAATGAGTCGGCGTCTGCAACCGTCTGCTGTACCCAGCCGACGGCATCATACATCGAAGCCGCATTTTTGTATTCCATCACCACATCGGGGCCGGCAAATTTTACCTTCTCGCTTAACGTGGGATATTGCCGCATTTTATCGGCGAAACGGTGCAAGATTGATTTCCACAACAGATAATCTCCGTTGGTAGAAGCCCAATTCCCGTCCGGCTCGTTGAATATGACAAAATATTTGATACAGCTAAATCCTAAATCGTTCACCAGATAATTAAGATAATCTACCGACATGTCAATCCATCGCTGGTCGGCTTTCATCGACCATGACGGCGGGTTGTATTCGCCGTACATGACGGTGATATTGCGGTCGGTACAGTATTGCAGCAGCCGGGCAATGGAGGCGATGTTCCGTGTTTTGTCGTAGTTTCCGGTTGCGGCATCGTAGTAGCGGTAGGGGCTGTTGATCATGCAGCGCACATAGCCGGGGCGCATAAAGTCGAGGCGAGCAAAGAGCTGCCGCCAGTCGTTGTCCGAAATGGCGGCGCCCCATGCTTCGGCCTCGTCATACGGGTCCCATTCGACGCCGTTGCCGATATAGCCTTCGCTGATAATTTCCGTCGAAACGGTGATTTGTACTTCGTCGCGTGGCGCGCACGCCATACAGCACAACAGCGCCGGCAGTAAAAAATGTTTCGGTTTCATTCGCCGGTTCCTGTTTTCTTAATCCAGTTTTGTAACCATTACGAAAAACTTGCGCGGGCGTTTTACAATCTTGTCATAATCGTTAAAAATATTATTCCAGTCGTCGGTACCGTTTAAATTAAAGGAAAATGCATTATTGGGGACAGTAATACTATGACCGTTCTCGCTTAAGGAATAAGTGCCGGGGGCTTCCAGCACGCCGGTAGTTACCGTTCCGTTGGCGTCGGTAAACGAAATGGTGCCGGTAGCATAATCGCGCAACCAGCGGCTCTCGCCTTCGGGTATTTGCCGGTAATGGTGTTTCAAATCAATATCGTCGGTTCCTTCTTTATTCTGCGACTTATTAAAAATGAAATTGGCATATTTCCCGTCCGCGCCGGCGTTGTTGACACATATACCGGATGTATTGCCGTCTTCGGTAATCAAATCCATAGTAAATGTCAGTATGTTGTCATATTCTTTGTTCGGGGAGTAGTCGGAATACCAGCACCATGATTTGCTTTGGAGCGACATGACCGCGCCGCCGCCGTAGCTGAGGCCTGTTCCGCCGAATACAATAAGGTCGTTAATCGACCAGCGTCCTTCCAGCGATTCCCGAAATTCTGCCGCATAGATGGTGTATTCCCTCGTTTTTCCCGTAGGGGAGGTTACGGTAATGGTCGCTTTCCGTTCGGGATTGTCGAAATCGAGAATACTCCCGACACTGATAGAACTGTTTGCATGGTACGACAGCTGTAATTTTTCCACTTCCACTAATGAGAGGTCGGGAATAGCGCCGACGTTGAGGGTAACGCGTATTTCGCCGGTAACGTCGTCGAGCCGCTCGATGGCTGCGGTGCCGACCTGGTTTTTAAACGAGAGGCTGATTACGGAACGTTCGTTGTTCCAGTCTCCATCGGCTACTTTGTCCCATGGATCCTTTTTGCATGATTGGGTGATGGCTATCAACCCGATTATGCAGATGCAGTATGTAATTATTTTTTTCATATCTTTTTTATTTAAAGGTTCATTTTAGCGGAGGCTTCCGTTGAGGTTGACTTCAGCCTGCGGGATGGGGTAAAAAGTGTATTGGGCTTCGGTTAATCCTTCATCAATTACTTCCTGAATTTCGTTGATGCGGTTCCAGCGACGGATGTCGTACATGCGGTCGCCTTCAAAGGCCATCTCAAATGTCCGTTCGTTATAAACGGCGTCGCGGAAAGCGTCTATTCCCAATCCCGGCATCATATCGCCAAGTCCTGCGCGGTTGCGAATATAGTTCACTAAAGCGTATGCTTCGGCAGTGGGGCCGGCCGCTTCTGCATACACCAGTGCGACGTCGGAGAAGCGAATCAGGAAGGGACGGGTACTGGTTTTGTCTCCCACAAACTGCGGATCGATGTATTTACGGCAGAAAGGGTAGGGCAAGCTACCCGGATACTGTGCGCTTATTGTCGTACCGGACGAATTACTGAATACCTTATCTGCTATAAGATGCGTTTTGCGTTTGTCGGCAGCGTCGAAGCTGTTGTAAAATGCTATTTCCGTACGGTATTCGGCGTAGCCGTCGTGCGAGGGAATGTAAGTGTTGGCATCGCCCTGTTTGAGGTAGATAGTGGAGCCACTGATGTAGGGGATAAACATTTTGGAGATTTTGGAGTATTCGCCCTCCGATGCACCGGAGCGATCCATCGACATCAGGAATATTTTTTCCCTGCCCCGCGGATTGGCTACGTCATAAATATCCAGCAGATTGTTTTCAAAGCCGTAAACGTTCTGTCCGGTAATAACCGTACCGGCATAATAAGCCGCGCTGTCGTACATCTGCGCGGCGCTCAAGGTCATATTGCCGTACAGGGGTACGTTGTGCGCTTTTGCCGAAGCGGTATATAGATATGCCTTTGCCAGTAATGACTGCGCAGCCACTTTATCGGCCCGTCCGATACGCGGTTGAGGATATACTGGTAGAAGACTGGCTGCCATACGGCAATCGGAAAATATAAGATTCCATATCTCATCCATATCAGCGGCCAGCGGCGAGGAGGTCTGTTCGAGTGTTTCCACCACGCTGTAGTGCATGGGTACGAGTCCGAAATTACGCGCCAGGTTGAAATAATTCCATGCCCGCAGGAAATAGGCTTCCCCTAAAAATTGATCTTTTAATGACTGATCAAAATCGCAGTTGGGAATGTTTTTAATGACCGCGTTGGCGCGATTAATCCCGACAAACGCATATTTGAAGAAATGCTCCAATGTAGCATTCGTTTTGAAATTGGCCACTTTCCAAGTATTCAAATCCTGATTATCGACAGTAGCATCGGATTTGGTGGTGATAAGTTCCGACGGCATGTCGCCGATAAAGAAGATGGTACGGGAGTATTCTATAAAGTTCAATGCCCCGTAGGCGTAATTCACAGCGGCCTCCGCATCGGTTGCCGTTTTGTAGAAATTTTCTTCGGAATAAAATCCGTAAGGATATTCATCTAAATTGCATGAGCAAAGGAACAGTATTCCTGCTAACAATCCTGTTTTAATTTTTATTCTATTTTTCATATTGATCATGATTTAAAAAGTGATGTCAATTCCAAATGTCCACTTGCGCAGGCGGGGATAACCGCCGCTGTATATCCCTAACAAACTCACTTCAGGATCATATCCCGAAAACTTCGTGAAGGTATATAAATTGGATGCATTCGCGTAAAGCCGGATAGCCGAGAGGAATACTTTTTCCTTCGGAAGATTAAACGTGTAGCCGATGTTCAGTTCCTGAATGCGCAGGAACGAGCCGTCTTCAATCCACCAATCGGAGAACATGGTCTGCCGGTTTTCACGCAAACGCGGATAGTCGTTGGTAGGGTTGTCGGGCGTCCAGCGGAAGGGCTGGTTGCCGGGCTGACTGAAGGCTTGCGTATTGACCACGTCGTTGCCGACCACAGCATTAAGGAAAATGCCGGCGTCGAAGTTTTTCCACCGCACGTTTAGCGCGAGACTGGCCATAAAGTCGGGGTTCGGGTCGCCGATAACGGTCATGTCGTTTTCGTCAACGACCGTATCGCCGTTTAAGTCCAGATATTTGTATTCGCCTGCCTGCGCATAGTCGCCGGTCAGTCCGGCATCCAGTCCTTCCTGTAAGGTCTGGATGATGCCGCCGGTTTTATAGCCGTAGAACACATTCACCGGCTGCCCGATGGCTAATATATTCGTATAGGAGCGGTATTGTTCCAGACTGTTTCCCGAATACTCAAACAGCATCCCGGTACGTTGATCCGTAATTAACCCGGACTCCAAAGTATTCCCCAAATCGATTACTTTATTTCTGTTCTGTGAGAATATCAGCGAGCCGCTAACGTCCCAGTCGTTTGTACTGACTATCGTACCGCTTACCGTCAGTTCGATGCCGCGGTTTTGGATTTCGCCGTCGTTCACCCACATTTTGTCGTAACCCGACGACAGGGCGAGGTTTCGTTCGCGCAGCAGGTCGGATGTCTGTTTATCATAATAGTCAAACGTAATGTTTAACCGCCGGTTGAAGAATGCAAGATCGACACCCAAATCGGCCTGTGCGGTGGTTTCCCATTTCAAATCGGGATTGGGGATGCCGCTCCACACGCGGTAAATCCAGCCGGGGCCTGTCCAGCCCGATACATAGCCGGGACCAATCGTAGTAACCCAGTTACCGTCGTTATAGTATTTCTCCGTACCGTAACGGCTCAATGTCTGGTAGGCGCTGATACCTTGATTGCCCGAAATGCCATAACTGAAACGAACCTTAAACTCATCGAAGATATTCAAGCCCTTGATAAATGCTTCTTCATGTATTTTCCAACTCACTGCACCCGACGGAAAGAGTGCCCACTGGTTGTTTTTCCCGAATTTAGAAGAGCCGTCGGCGCGGGCAGTGAATGTAAACAAATACTTATTATCAAAGGTATAATTAAACCGGGAAATACCCGATACTAATTGCGATTCCGTAAAACCATTCGATACTTCATTCTTTTCAGGATTCCCTGAAGCCATATTTTCATTACCCAGCGCTTCGTTTACAAATTCTTTGGCAACCAGCGCAGAGCCACGTGAAGTATAGTATTCGTAAGAATAGCCCAGCATGATATTCACATCATGCCTGTCGGCAAAAAGTTTATGGAAATTTCCATACGTTTCCGATACAAGGTTTTGCCCTTCCCAGTTGTCGATTACCGCTCTTCCCTTGGGCGCGAATGTACCTCCTTCGCTATATTTATCGGGCTGATAAACATCCTGCGTCGATTTTCCGTATTTGTAATTCAACTGTGAAGTCAGTTTCAATTCCGGCAACACCTGCCATTCCAGCGCAACGGAGGTGAGATTATCGAACATGGCGGTTTTGTTCGTTTGGTGTTCCGTTAAGGCAATCGGATGTGAAAAATCATTGTTGCTTGATAAAAAGTACGTGCCGTCGGCGTTATATACCGGATAAATGGGGTTGCGCCAGTAGGCCAGTCCTCCATTTGCATTACGGTTACCCTTGTACAGCACTTCCGATACCCGTACTTTGAAATTTTTAAACACCTCGTGTTCTACATTTACATTCAAACCGAGTTTGGAATAGCTGTCTTCGATATACATGCCGTTATCCGTGTAATAGTTTCCGCTCAGGTTAAAGACCGTTCTGTCGGTAGCGCTCGACACAGATATGGTGGTATTGTTCAACGCCGGTATGTCGCGGAACACAATGTCATCCCAACGGGTATTGGTTGTCCACGTGCTTTGCAGCTCTTCGACGGAGGGGTAATACACGCCGGCAGAGTTGGTTTTGCCGACATAGAGCGGTTCAAACCCGCTATTAATACGGCCTTCGTTATTCAATTGCGCCATCAGCACGGGGTCGCGCCACAAACTCAAGGCCGACGAAAATTCTGAAATCGTCGTTTGCTGTTTAATCTGCACGGTGGTGGTTCCCTTACCGGCTTTTTTAGTGGTTATCAGTATCACGCCGTTGGCGCCGCGTGAGCCGTAGATAGCCGAGGCAGAAGCATCTTTCAGTATTTCCAGCGAAACAATATCGGCGGGGTTGATTTGTTTTAAATCGCCGGCATCGCCCAACGGGAAGCCATCGACTACCACCAGCGGCGCATTGGAGCCGCGCAAAGAACTGCCGCCACGAATACGAATAGTCGCTCCGGCTCCGGGATCCTGCGACGAATTAATCACCTGCAAACCCGCTGCACGTCCCTGCAGCAACCGTTCTACCGAATTGGACGGAACATTTCTGATAGCCTCCGGCTTTACACTGACGACCGACCCGGTCAGGTCGCTTTTCCTGACCGTCCCGTAACCTACTACCACGATCTCTTCCAATACCAGCGACGATTCCATGATGACATCAATCGCCGTCCTTCCTTCTACGGAAATTTCTACTTTAATCATCCCGACGTACGAAAATTCCAATGTGGCTGTGTTTGCAATATTGCGCAACACATATTTCCCGTCCACATCAGTTACCGCACTTGTCGGTTGACCTTTTACTTTTACTACCGCCCCTGTGAGCGGTTCTCCCTGCGTGTCGGTAACCTGCCCCGACACGCTGATACCGTCATGCACCTGCGCCACAACCGTACCGGTCGGCAGCAGGAACAGGAACAGCATCAAACAATATAAACCGAAAGGTTGTCGTTTTCTTCTTTTATTGTTCATAATTAAGATGATGTTAAGTTATAATTAAAACTTTTATTTGCAAAGGTAGTTGTATTACCGATATGCCTGTTTCAATTCTCTGTTAAATGATGATACTTTTTTGAATAGTGTTATCCTGTTTTTGAAATGCCCGATTTAATCCGACATCCGGCAATGTGCCAGTAAAAATTCCAGCAGTTCGTTGACCGGGCAGGTCGCCACGCACACATACTTGTCGGCGGCGCCGTAGTACACATACAAAGTATCATCCAGAATAATATTGCCGGTAGGGAACACGCACCCGTTGTAGTAGCCGGTGAGTTCGTAATCAAATTCCGGTTCTAAAATAGCGTCGGGTGTTTTGGCGATAATACGCAGGGGGTTTTCCAGATCGAGCAATAATGCGCCTGTGCGGTAATATCCCCGTCCGGCGCACGCTACGCCATGGTAAAGCACAAGCCAGCCCTTATCGGTTTTCAGGGGCGGGGCGCTGCCGCCGACTTTTTCTTCCCAACTGCCTTTGATACCGCTTAGCAGCAGGTGGCTGGGTTTTTTTTCCCAGTTCAGGAGGTCGTCCGAAAATTTTATCCATATTGAAGGGTATTCCACGCCGTATTGCGCTCCGATGTACTGCTTCGGACGATGCAGCAGTACGTACCGGTTACGGATTTTTTCAGGGAAGAGGATAACATCGCGGTCGTCTAACACAGGCGACGTAATGCGTCCCAGTCGTTTAAACGTGCGGAAATCGGAAGTAACGGCTAATCCCGTATTGCCCATGTTACGGCTGATTACGGCCGGTGCATTTTGGCCGCAGGCGGGCAGCAGGACTTCATCGTGCCCGAAGCGCCAGTACTGCCCCGGAGGAAAAGCACGGTAAGCATAGGTAATATAATAGTCATCATCAAATTTTACAATGCGCGGGTCTTCAACACAGCCGGAATCGGGGCCATCGATGCTCGGGGAAAATACCGGCTCGCCAGACATTCTTTCAAAGTGAAAGCCATCCCTGCCGGTGGCGAGTCCCAGGCGGATAATGTGTTCTGCATCCTTACCGGCGGCGCGGTAGAGCATGTAAAAAACACCGTTATCGTAAAAAACACCCGGGTTGCATGTTACTAATGATTCCCACGCATTGGATTCGAGTGGAGCAAGTATCGGGTTACCTTCAAATTTCTTTAATTTCATTATGCTGTATAATCTTGTTTATTTATCTAAATAATATCCAAAGCAGGGCGCAGGCGACCAGCAGAACGGCCGCCCAGAGCAGGTAATTTTTGTACCATTTCCCGTTTTTCAACTGATTGTATTCGGTTATAAAATCACGGGAGGAAAAGGTTGTATCGGTTATTTTTTCCACCGGCACAGGGGCGGAAAAGAGGCTGCTTACGTATGTCAGTATCAGGCAAAAGAGGAACAGGATAGGTACGATAAACAGAAAATGCATGTCTCCGAACAGCGTGTTTTTAAAGAGCAACAGCCCGATGGCCATGACGAATCCTCCGACCAGCCCGATGAAGGCGCCCTGTCCGGTTGCCCGTTTATTGAAAACGCCGATGATAAATACGGCAACCACCGGCGGCGCAACGTAGGAAAGCATTTCCTGATAGTATTTGAGCAGCGACCCGAACTGACCTATTTGCGGCGCCCACAGCGCCGCTATGAGAATCACGACGCAGGAGGTTATTTTCCCCGTTTGCACTAATTTTTTCGTGTCGCCGGAGCGTTTGAATTTAGCGTAAAAGTCCATGGTAAACAGGGTCGCTGTAGAATTCATAATGGCGCTCAGCGTCGAAATCAGCGCCGACAGCAGCGCGGCAATCGTTATGCCGAGCAATCCGACCGGCATGAGTTGCAGTATCATCGTCGGATAGACCATATCAGGCTTGTCGAGGCCGGGAAAAAGGTGCTGGGCGATGACTCCCGGAATGGCAATAAAGAACAGGGTGGCCATCGTCAGGAAGCCGGCAAGAAGTACGCCTTTCCGCCCGTCGTCAATTGATTTTGCGCTTAATACGCGCTGTACCATCGTTTGATTGTTCGCCCAGAAATAAACGCCGAGAATCGGCATCCCGATTATGACGCCTAACCATGGCGTGGCGCTGTCGCTCAGGGGGCGGATAAGGCTGGTCAGTAGTGCGTCGCTGTTAAAAAGCTCCATAAAATAGTCGCTGCCCTGCTGGAAACAGAAGAAGGTTAACAGCGTGGAGCCGATGATGAGTATGATAGCCTGTATCAGCTCCGCATTAATGGCCGACGAAAGCCCGCCGGGAATTGTGTAGGAGGCGGCAATGAGGGCAAAAATGAAGATAATCACCTGTAAATCCATGGCCGGGAACAGCAGTTTCATAATTAATGCGGCGGCATACAGGGCGCCGGCGGCATCAAGGAAAATGTTGCCGATAATACAGATCGCCGAAAAATAATACCGGGAGCGTTTATCAAAGCGGCGTTCCAAAAATTCGGGAATCGTAAATATTTTGGATTTGAGGTAGAGCGGCAGCAGGAAGACGGCAAAGAGAACCATCACAACAATACCGGTAAGATTGTAGTTGAACACGGCCAACCCCGTATGATAGGCGTCGCCGGACTGCCCTATCAGGGTCGTGCTGGAAATGCTGGCGGCAAAAAGCGACAGCCCCACTATCCACCACGGTATCGACCGGCCGGCAAGGAAATAGGATTGTGAATCGGCGCTTTTGCCGTGCCGGAGCGCCCACCAGATAATCAGCGACAGGTAAACAACCAGTATAATAATATCTATAACAGTCATCGAAAAATTTTCCATATACTTATCTTTAGCAATATTTAAGTGCAAAAGTACCGCTTGCCGCGCTATTATTTTTATACTTTTTTGTTTATTAGTTATACTTCCTTGAAGTTCGTATGGCCGTTCTATTATTTTTTCATAGTTTTGTATTATTAAAATACTATTTTTATGAAAGATATTCAAAAGGAAATAACCCCTATCGTCGATGATGATTTATTTATTGTCTTGAATCACCCGAATGCCAAATTTGATTATCCGGTGCATTATCATTCCGAATTTGAAATCAATCTGGTCTTGGACAGCTACGGGAAGCGCATCGTGGGCGATTCGATGGAAGATTTCGGGAACATCGACCTGGTGATGACCGGCCCCAATTTGCCGCACGCATGGAAAGGCGAAATCGTAAAGGGCAATCATGTCATTACCATTCAATTTTCCGACCGGATATTAAACTTCCCCATCCTCGAAAAACGCCTCTTCACGCAAATCCGCCAGCTTTTGCTCGATGCGCAGCGGGGTATCGTTTTTGCCGACAGCGCCCGCGAAACAGTCCGTCGGAAGATTATAAAACTCACCAAAATGCAGGGCTTTCACACCGTCCTCGAGTTTTTCTCAATCCTGCACGACTTGTCCATTTCCGACCGGCGGGTACTGGTCAGCGACCGCTTCGAGACCGGCGATATTATCCGCACATCGAAGAGCCGCCGCATCGCGAAGGTATGCGACTATATCGAGAAGAATTTTGAGGAACCGGTGAAGTTAAAGGACGTCGCCTCGCTGGTAAGCATGTCGGAGTCGGCGTTCAGCCATTTTTTCAAGAAAAAAACAGGCCGCACTTTCATCGATTATATTACCAACTACCGCATTGCGCGCGCCTGCCGGATGCTTTCCGAAACCACCCATACCGTTTCCGAAGTATGTTATACCTGCGGGTTTAACAATATGTCCAACTTCATTCGTATTTTCAAAAAGAAAAAGGGACTTACGCCCAAGGAATACCGCGTCTTTATCCAGCAGATGCTGATTAAATATTAGGCCCCGACGGCAGGTCTTTTCGCTATTCTTCGTCGGCGACGTCGTCTCCGGCATAGTCTTTTTCTTCTTCGGAGTCGGGTATTTCGTTGCCGTCGTCGTCCACTTCGTGGCCGCCACCGAAGAGCTTTTTCTCCACCTCGTCGTAGTCGGTATCAATCGGCACCTCTATTTTAACTAAATAGATGGCGTCCTCGACTTCCAGTGTAATCGCGTAAAAGAATGTCCCGTCGGCCTTATCGACCTTCATAATTTTGTCCATATAGTCGGCATAGCCGCGGGGGAACCGTTCTTTCATCACATCCTGCAGCTCCTGCGACAGGTTTTTCTGACTGATAGCTATACGTCGCTTGCCTTCCGATGTATAAACGGTTCGTTCAGGCGTTTTTGCCGGCGGCAGGGGAGGGGCTGCGGGGCTTTTTGCCGGCGTTTTTCTGCTTTTTGCCGGCTTGGCTGCCGGCTTGGCAGGCGTAGTGGCCGGTTTGGCCGGCGTTTTTATGGGTTTCTGTGCTTTTGTTGCCATTATTTCGAATGCTTTAAAATTTTTGTTTAGTAATAATTGAAAAATAATTGCAATTATACGTAAAATTTTACAGACAACTATTTTTTATTCTTTTTTTCATTTTGCCGATAATTTTATAAATACCATCCTGAACCTAACTAACGCGCTGAATATAAAGTATAATACAAAAAAATATAACCGACCTGTTTTTATAATAAACTTCCGTGTTATAGTCTGGCATAATCCGTTGTCTTATAAATTATAAAATGCTGAATCGAACCGCCGCCCGCAGACGCAAAAATATAATTATGAAATCGCCTATCGACATTCTTTTATTTAATACAAATAACTTGATATAAAATGGATGCAATTTTTATTATGTATTGTAATTAGGAGTACCTGCCGGCCGGCAGAAGAAAGGATTTTGTCGGCAAAAAAGAGTACGCTTTTTCTCCAAAGTGCACTCTTTCGGAACTTTACGGGAGCTCTCAGTCACCAACTGGGAGCTCTCAGTTGCCAATTGATATGATGATATAACCGATTTCCCACGAGCGGGGATTGAGATGGCTATTAATGTAAAATTGTTCATGTGTTATTGGTTTTCTTAAATTAGGCCACAAAGGTAAAAATAATTTTCAATTCCCGCAAAATTTTTTTCACAAATTTTTATTTTTTAATAAATATTAATGTCTTTAACCGTTCCTGACCGTTCCTGACCGTTGATTTAATGGCTACTGTCGGTTACTCGTAATAGACGGCAATGCGTTTAATTTCAATTATAAATTTCGGGTAGCGGCAGCGGCTGGCCGTACCGAATGAGAGGTATTCTATTTCGTCGAGGTCGAAGTGCTCGTTGTCGTCGGGCGGGTTCGGCTTTTCGTATTCGAAATCGTGGGCGAACCGCAACTTGGCGGTATGCCACAGGCCGTCGGCTTTGAAGAAGTTGCTGATGTAGCCGGCGCCCGATTTCTCGATCAGGGAAAATCGCTGGTCGGTATCTCCGGTGCATCGGGCTTCGATGATAATGCCGGATGCACGGGTCAGGTCGATGTCGTCGGGCAGGCGGAATTGCGGGCGGAAGCGGCGGTCGCCTTTGGGGTCGAAAGTGGCGGTGGCGCGCAACAGGTCGCCGTCGATTTCTATTTCAACGGTGTCGGTTTCCGGCGTGTTTTTATGCCAGCGGGAGGGGTCTAATACCGAAAATTCCCGGGCACCGGCGGTGGTCGAAACGTGGTCGTCCCACGAGGCGCCCATCGAGAGGTTCAGCACAAGCGGGCGCTTATGGTCGCCATCAACCGTAACGCGGAGGTTTTTAAGAATGTCGTAGTCGAAACGCTGCTCTTTTTTGAACGGCATCTTCCACAGCACATCGGTATATCCCTGCCCTGCGACGGCTATTCCGGTCAGGCTGTCGGTTATCCCTTCGGCTTCAAAGCGCAGCGTGTATGTTTTTGCTTCTTCCGACAGGTTAAATACGCGGAACGTCAGCGGCAGCGGGTTTTCGGCATTGTGGGGAACGAAATAGGTCGTCCAGCCTAACGAAACCTGCTCTTTATCGTATTGAAAACGGACGATAACCGGAGGAATGTCTTCGCCGGAGTTCTTCGGCTTCCGGGCTGCCTGGAGGAGCCTCATCGCTTCCGTACCGGTGTTTAGTTGGCCGTCGAGGGAGGCGCCGTCGAACCAGACGTAGTATAAGCTGTTCGATTGAATGGGCAGTTCGCCGCCGGCCGATAATTTCAACGGTTCA
>JAISXF010000090.1 GCA_031270845.1 Prevotellaceae bacterium | reverse complement strand
CCGATGCGGCGATAGCCCCCTTGGAAGCCCGGAAAACGCAATGGGACGTGCTCTATCCGAAGGCATCCAACAAAGGCACCCGCAGTTCGGCCGATGTGCTGGCGCGGGAAGAATGCCAGGCTGCCTATACGGAAGAGATACGGACTTTTGTCAATCAGCAGCTGCGTTTCAACCCGCGGGTGAGCAACCCCGATAAGGAACGGCTGGGATTGAATGTCCCCTCCGGCGACCGCCACGAAGCGCCTGCGCCCACGACGGCTCCCGTGGTGTTGAAAATTGATACGACGGAAAGCCGCCGGCACACCATCCACTTTGTCGATGAGGGTGGCGAGCGCGCAAAGCCCGAAGGCGTCCACGGATGTGAAATCTATATGAAAAAAGGCGGCGACCCGCCTGTAGATGACTCCGAATTTACGTTTTTCGGTACCGACACGAAGACCCCCGCTGTCATTGATTTTGACATGGCCGACATCGGGAAAACGGTTTACTATCAGCTCCGGTGGGTGAATACGGTCAGTGTCCGTGGCCCGTGGAGTCAGGAGGTAAGTGCGGTTGTAACGTAACATGTATTTTTTATGAAGCACCAAAATTTGGACAGAACACCAAACGGTTTTACCTTTGCCCGATTTTAGATCTTTGACAAAATGATACACTTGCGATCCGACGATGAAATAGAGCTGCTGCGCGAAAATGCGCTGTTAGTATCAAAAACGTTGGCCGAAGTGGGAAAACGGATAGCTCCCGGCGTAACCACGCGGGAATTAGACCGGCTGGCCGAAGCCTATATCCGCGACCACGGCGCTGCGCCGGCGTTTTTGAACTATAACGGATTTCCCAATACGCTGTGCCTGTCGGTGAACGATGTAGTGGTACACGGTATCCCGTCGGACTACCGCCTCAGGGAAGGCGACATCCTGTCGGTCGATTGCGGGACGTATTATAAAGGATACTATGGCGATTCGGCCTACACATTCGCCGTAGGCGAAGTTGACGCCGCCGCCCGGCAACTGATGCGGGTTACCAAAGAGTCGCTGTTCAAAGGTATCGAACAGGCGGTTGTTGGAAATCGAATTGGCGATATAGCCGCTGCGGTGCAGGGTCATGCAGAGCCGTTTAATTACGGCGTGGTGCGCGAAATGACCGGGCACGCTTTAGGCCGGCACCTGCACGAAAAACCCGATGTGCCCAATTATGGCCGCCGCGGTAACGGCAAACGCCTGCAAAACGGCATGGTGATTTGTATCGAACCGATGATTAACGAAGGAACGCAGGAGGTATTTTGCGATAACGACGGCTGGACGCTCCATACCAAAGACGGGAAGCGCTCGGCACACTACGAGCTCACCGTTGTGGTGCGCAAGGGGCAGGCGGAAGTCCTCTCTACGTTTGCGTTTATTGAAGGAGAGGGAGGCATGGAAGCGTCGGTTATATAGGGATTTGAAATGTATATTTTTTAATATAAATAAAAAACGGATAAACCAAAGCATGGCAAAACAGGTAGCCATAGAAAAAGACGGAACGATAATCGAAGCCTTGTCGAATGCGATGTTTCGCGTAGAACTTGACAACGGACATGTGATTATTGCGCACATTTCGGGAAAGATGCGGATGCACTATATTCGTATCCTGCCGGGCGACCGCGTGCGTGTCGAGATGTCGATGTATGATTTGTCAAAAGGGCGGATTTCGTTCCGTTATAAATAAAAGAAGTATAGAAAATGTGTAATTAGAAAAATAAAAATAAGAGCTATGAAAGTAAAAGCATCCATTAAAAAACGCAGTGAAGACTGTAAGATAGTGAAACGCAAGGGGCGTTTGTATGTTATATGCAAAAAGACGCCGAAATTTAAAATGCGTCAAGGTTAAACAGATTTAAACATTTAAAACATTTAGATAAATATGGCACGTATAGTCGGTGTTGATTTACCAAAAAACAAACGCGGAGAAATAGGGCTGACCTACATCTACGGCATTGGCCGCAGCACGGCGCAGCAAATTCTTTCACAGGCAAGTATTGATTTCAATACGAAAGTGAAGGATTGGAACGACGAACAAATAGCCGCCATTCGTTCTATTATCCAGCAAGGCGGGTATAAAATTGAGGGCGAGTTGCGTTCGAGTATTCAGCTAAACATTAAACGGCTGATGGATATTGGATGCTATCGCGGCATTCGGCACCGCTTAGGGTTGCCTGTTCGCGGACAAACGACCAAAAACAATGCCCGTACCCGCAAAGGGAGAAAGAAAACAGTGGCAAATAAAAAGAAAGCAACGAAATAACAAGTAATTATGGCAAAGAAAACAACCAATACCAATAAGAAAAAAGTGGTGAAAGTGGATGCAAACGGACAGTTGCATGTACACTCCACCTTCAACAACGTGATTGTAACCCTCGCCAATAGCGACGGACAGGTAATCAGCTGGTCGTCGGCAGGCAAGATGAAGTTCCGCGGCTCGAAGAAGAACACGCCCTATGCCGCTCAAACAGCCGCCGAAGATTGTGCGAAAGTGGCTTTCGACTTAGGTTTGCGTAAGGTGAAAGCGTATGTAAAAGGCCCCGGTTCGGGTCGCGAAGCAGCTATCCGAACGGTAAACGGGGCGGGAATAGAAGTTCTGGAAATTATAGATGTTACTCCTTTGCCGCACAACGGCTGCCGTCCGAAAGGACGTCGTAGAGTGTAGTCTGTTGGCCGTAGCAGTATGCAGTATGCAGTAAACAGGAACGGTTGGCCATGCAGAATAAGCGGCCAACGGTTATTGCCCGCGGCGACTGCCGACTGTAACCGGCCACAAAACTCAAAGGTTAAAGCATTGGCTTATTAAAATTAACCCCGGCGGCAACGGGTTACCAGCGGCACAAAACAATTATGGCAAGATACACAGGCCCCAAAACAAGAATTGCGCGTAAATTCGGCGAGCCGATTTATGGCGCAGACAAAAATTATGAACGAAAAACCTACCCTCCGGGGCAACATGGTTTAGGAAAAAGACGTAAAAAGGTATCGGAATACGGGACACAGCTACAGGAAAAGCAAAAGGCGAAATATACTTACGGCTTGCTCGAACGCCAGTTTCGGAATTTGTACGACAGGGCCTCGCGCATGAAAGGCCGCAAAGGGGAGAACCTGCTCTTCCTGCTCGAAAGCCGGTTAGACAATGTCGTTTATCGTTTAGGCATAGCCCCCACCCGCGCGGCTGCCCGCCAGTTGGTAAGTCACCGGCACATTGTACTCAACGGGAGAATTTGCAATATCCCCTCGAGTCTTGTAAAACCGGGCGACCTGGTAGGCGTTCGCGAACGCTCGAAGGCGTTGGAAGTAATTCAGGACAACGTCAATGACAGTTGTAAATATCCCTGGCTCGAATGGGATTCTACGGTGATGGCCGGCAAGTTCCTCAGTCGCCCGGACCGTACGGAAATACCCGAAAATATCAAAGAACAACTAATCGTAGAATTGTACTCTAAATAATTTATATAATGGCAATTTTAGCATTTCAAAAACCGGATAAAGTAATCCTGCTCGAATCGACCGAAACGTTCGGACGGTTTGAATTCCGTCCGCTCGAACCCGGGTACGGAATCACGGTAGGCAATGCCCTGCGCCGCATCCTCCTTTCGTCGCTGGAAGGGTTTGCTATTACGACCGTCAAAATAACCGGCGTAGATCATGAATTCGCAACCATTCCCGGCGTGATTGAAAATATGGTGGATATTATTCTCAATCTTAAACAAATCCGCTTTAAACAAATGGTGGATGGCATAGATGGAGAAAAAATTCAAATGACCTTCATGAATCGGGAGAAAATAACGGCCGGCGATTTGGCCAAACAGATATCGTCGTTTAAAGTATTGAATCCCGACTTGCTGGTCTGTCAGTTAGACCCGACCGTTAAGCTGCAAATCGAATGTACTGTCGGCAAAGGCCGCGGCTATGTGCCGGCTGAAGAGAACAAGCCGGAGGACGCCCCGTTTGGATTAATTCCTATCGACAGTTTGTTTACGCCTATCAAAAACGTAAAATATTCGGTCGAAAACTGGCGCGTAGAACAAAAAACCGACTACGAAAAGCTGACGCTGGAAATCACCACCGATGGCTCAATCCATCCGGCGGAAGCCTTGAAAGAGGCCGCGCGAATTTTGATATTCCATTTTATGCTTTTCTCCGACGAACGTATTACGATTGATACGACAGACGACCACCATTCAGAGGAGTTCGACGAAGAAACCCTTCGTATGCGGAACCTGTTAATGACCAAACTGGCAGACCTCGAACTGTCGGTGCGGGCATTGAACTGTTTGAAAACCGCCGACATCGAAACATTAGGCGAGTTGGCGAAATTAGAACGTAGCGAATTGTTGAAGTTCCGAAATTTCGGACGCAAGTCGCTGACCGAATTAGATGCCCTGCTCGACCGCGTGAAACTGTCGTTCGGCATGGATGTGGAAAAATATCGATTAGAGGTAAAAAACCGAGCAGAAAAAGAATAAGCAATTATGAGACACAATAAGAAAGTAAATCATTTAAGTAGAAAATCGGGGCACCGGCACGCGCTGCTGTCCAACATGGCGGCGTCGTTGATTATGCACAAGCGTATTATTACTACCGAAGCCAAAGCCAAAGCGCTGCGCGTGTACGTAGAGCCGCTTGTTACCAAATCGAAATCCGACACCACACATTCGCGCCGCGTTGTATTCAGTTATCTAAAAAATAAGGAAGCCGTAACGGAGCTGTTCCGGACGGTCGCGCCACGCATAGCCGACAGGCCGGGAGGATATACCCGCGTCCTTAAAACCGGCTTCAGGCAAGGCGACGCTGCCGATATGGCATTGATAGAACTGGTCGATTTCAATGAAACAGCGCTGGCCGCCGACAGGAAGGCGGCCTCGAAGAAAACGACCCGCCGCAGCCGTTCGAAAAAGGAAAAAACCGAACAGGTGGCTGAACTCGAAACACCGGCGCAGCCGGAAGCAAAAGTAGAAGCAGAAGAATTACAACCACAGCCGGAAGCAGAAGAACAGGTAGAAGCGTAAGAAGACGCGCTTTATACGGCTTAATGGTCAAAGATTAGGATGTCTTTGACTGTTAAGCCGTATTTTTTTAATTCGTAATTCGTAATTCGTAATTTTTAATTTCCCAGCGCCGGGCAGCAGGTGTCTTTCGAGAATATCGGGTGGAAGCGCCAGGTGAAGAAAATCTCGTGGGTGCCTTTGTCGGAGAGGGTGGCGAGGTCGCCAAAGCCATAGTCGAACGAATAACCGACTTGTATATTTTTGGAAATGTGGATGCCGAGGTGTACGGCTACCTGGCCGTGGATGCGGTACATGCCGCCAAGCCAGAACAGGTCGCGGAACGAGTAGAAGTTGCCGGCGCGCTGCGCAAAGTGAAGGATAGCACCGGCTTCGATGTAATGAATAGCGGTGCGGTAGTTGTACGATACACGGGGTTCGATGCCGAAGGCGCCGGTTACGCGCAGCGGCAGGGCAGCATACGACCAGACGGTAAGTGGCGGGGCGGCGAAGGCAGAACTGGTATAGAACCCCAGATGCCGTACCGAGGCGCCCAATTTTAAGGCCGGGGAACGGAACTCCATCCCGAAATCAAATTCGGGCGTATGGTCGGCGCCACGGGCACGGGCAAGGAGAGGGTCGAACCATTCGTCGGCCATGTCGTCGCGGATGTCGCGGTGGCGGTTAAGCCATCCGGCCGACAGGCCGAACGACAGTATCGACCGCTCGCTGACAGGCACATGATAGGCATACGACAGCTTAATGTTATAGCTGTTCAGGTACCCGATTTGGTCGTGCATGATAAGCAGTCCGAAGGCCGACCGGATGTGTGGCACGTAAGTGTCGAACGTTGCCACTTGTGTCAGGGGTGCGCCGTCGGTACCGACCCATTGTGTACGGGCGTGCAGCGACAGGGCGGTGGCGAGGTGGTTGCCCGTCGCCCCCGGGTTATATATCGCCTCGTTGAGCCAGCGCTGCGAAAGGTCGTAGTCCGACTGCGCCGCCACCCGCCCGGCCGGCAGGAGGCCGAGCAACAAAAGAACGTAATTATTTAGTCTCCGTTTCATCTATTCATCCATTTTCATCCGTTTCATCGTTCCCGTTCGAGCCCGATATATCCGGTTTTGATTTCGGGCAGTCCGGCTTCGTTTGCCACATATATTTTATAGAAATAAATATCGGGCGGTGCGGGGCTGCCGTTGTGGGTACCGTCCCAACCGTTGTCGCCTTCAAAGATGACGATGCCTAACCGGTCGAAGATAACGAGCCGGTAGCCAATCATAAAAATATCATTGATGCCGTCGCCGTTAGGAGTAAATACGCGGGGCAGGAAGTATTCGCAATAAAGATTATAGGAGCGTCGGACGGTGCATCCGTGCGCATCTTCGACCTGCACGGTAAGCGGCGCCGAGAGGCATGGCGCCGATGCCGGCACCACGCCGTAGAGCCGCCCCGATGCGTTCAGCGACAGTCCCTGCGGCAGCGTTCCTTCGGGCATTGAGAACAGCGGCGAGGCGGCGTTGGTGGTCAGTTGCTGTTCGTAGGGTTCAAATTTCCGGTAGGGCGGCAGCTGCTCGGGTAGAATCTCCAAAACGATTACATGGACGCCTGTTTTCTTCGCCGATGCCGACACGCAGCCGAAGACGTCGGTTACGGAGATATAATAATTCCTGTCGGATTCCAGCACGTCGGAGAGTTGCGTCAGCGTGGCATCGACGCCGGTAACAGTCGCCACGGGGATTGTCCGCAGGGAGTCCGAATAAATGGAATAGGTATAATCCGGCCGCAGCAGTTCTAATCGAATGGCGGGCGATGTCCGGTAGCAAATATCGGCAGCCGAGGCGTCGAAGTTCAGCGCCGGCAGGGGCCGGACGATGACGCGGATTGTATCCAGCGGGCCTTCGCACTGCAGGGTGGTATTGTATTGTGATACGTAGTAAAGTTGCTGGCCGACGGAGGTGGTAACGGGCGTCGGCGTGCCTTCGAGCCGTGTCTGGGTGGCGTCGTACCAGTAAAGCGGGAAGCCGTCGGGCGACGAGGCTTGCAGCGGTGCGGCCATCTCGTTCAGGCAGTAGGCTATTTCATGTTGCGGCACTACCGGTTTCAGCCCGCAGGTTTGCAGCAGGTAGCTGCCGGAGGTTTCACATCCGTGGATGTCGGTAACGGTAACGGTAATCGGCTGTGGCGATGCGTCGCCGGTGTAGGGCGCCGTGCCCGACAGCAGTCCGGCGGCGTTGAGCGACAGCCCCGCCGGCAGCACGCCCGTATGCGTATATACCCCGCCATTGGCATCGGATACAAACTGCACCATGTAGGGGTGGTTGAAATGATAGAACGGCAGGGTGTCGGGCGAGAGGATAGATACGGTAATAACATGCACCGGCGCCGGCTTCGCCCCTGCCGACGTACAGCCGAACGGGTTGGTGGCGGTGATATAATAGGTCGTATCGGCATTCAATACATCGGCCAGCAGCACCGTGGCGCCGGTAGTGCCGCTTACCGCCTCTGCTGCCGGCGAGAGCAGCTCCGCGTCATGATATATGGCATAGGTATAATCCGTCCGCAGGCCGTTTAGCTGTAGCGACGGCGACCGGTCGTAGCAAATATCGGCGATGGAGGCGTCGAACGCAAGGTCGGGCAGCGGCGACACATACACGTTGAGGGTTTGCGTAACCGGACTTACGCACCCCGGCGGCTGGAAGGTCAGCACATACGGGCCGGTGTGGGCTAAAGTGGTATTGGGGATGAAAACAAACTGCTCGTCGGAGCTGAAGCCCGTAGCCGGCGGGCCTTCCCAGTGGAAAGCCGTTGCCCCGAGCCCGATACAGCTGAAGAAAAGCGTATCGCCGACGCATATCGTATCGGTACCGCTGACGGCCTGACTGGTCGATCCCAGATTCACTATCAGCAGGGACACTATGAAATTCGTCCCGCACGCATCGGTGATGCGCATACTGTAATTGTTGGCGGCGTTGCCGTACACAAATTCGCCGGTCGCATTCGACGCCACCGGCACGCTGTTTTCATACAAAGTATAGATATAGGGCGGAAAGCCGTTCTGCGCCTTCAGGTCGAACTTCGGTATATCGCCCTCGTAGCAGGTATATACCGAATACGACGCCAGTCCGAACTCCTGCCGTTCGTAATCGATCTCCAGCGTATCGAGCGCGCACGCCGACGAGTTTTTATACAGAATAAACACATAATGCCCCGATAGCGGCAGGACAAAATACCCGCTATGGTTGGCCGTATCAACACTGATGGAGTTAATCGACGACTGCGGAATGCCGTCGGGAGCGCTCACTAAACGGTAGTATGTCTGTTGCGGATCGCCGTTCCGCAGGAATGTCCCAAGCGGGTAAACATACAGCCCGTTGCAGGTCTCTTCCGACACATACGTGAAATCCTGCACCCCGTAGTCGCCATGATCAAATTCGATGGTAAACGTGCTGTCGCACATGGTTACCTCGAACGTATAGGTGCCCGGCGGGATGGGCGCGTAGCCTTCAAACTGCGTCGGGTTGGTCGAGAACGGATAGAAATGCGACAGCGGCGTGGCTAATACCGTATCGGGACAGGGCACCGTCATCGGGCCTCCCGTTTGCCGGATGCGCGTCCCGGCCGGAATATTCATATTGACATCAGGCGACTGGCAGAGAAATGTATAATAGGCCTGAAACGTATCGGGCAGGCAGTAGTTCACCGACAGGCCTGCCGACATGCCGGGGCGGGTGGTGTGCATGAATAGCGAATCCCTCAGTACGGTGCCTTGGCGGTCGGTAACGATGAGGCTGTAAAAGCGGTTATAGGACAGCCCCCGGACGCGCTGCGCCTGACAGTTCCAGATACTGTCAGCCGATGCCACCAGCGTATCGTTGAGCGCATCGCGCAGCTCCCACCGGTACGGAAAGCACAGCAGCTCATACCCCGAAGGATAGAACAGCGCATTGTACTCGAAACACCCCGCACTGTCGCGCTGAAAATGAAAAAACGCCGACCGGTTAATCCGTACCTGATCGACATTCATGTACTCGCCCGGGCAGTCCTTAACACGCAGATGCACATCGACCACATAGTCGTTATCGCGGATTTCCCTGTACGTGTACGGCAGCGTAACGGTCATGGCATATTCGGGCGACATCCATTCCGTCATCACCCCGTTCACCGTAAAGGCCACTTCGTAGAACTCCGACCCGTACGATTCCCAGTAATACGACAGCTCGAACAACCCGTTGCGCGTAACAACCACGCGGTTGCACGCCGTATCCGTATCGGAGCAGGCTTCCTGAAAGAAGTCCTGATAGGGATTGGACGGGTAATCCTGCGAAACCGCCAAAAGGTTCCAGTTGAAATTGCGCGCATAACCGCAGGCATCCGTTATCTTAAACGTATAAGACCCCGCGGCAAGGCCTTCCATCGTCGCTGAGCTCGACGTGATGTCCGGCCATACCGTCTGCCCCGTATAGCCCGGCGGGACGGTCGTTGCCTCAACCGTATAGGGAGGCCGGCCGTTGAGGATCATCATCGAGAGCATCCCCGTGCCCCGGCAATTCAGCGAATAGCGCTGCGCCGTGGCATACATCGTAGTCCCGATATAGCTGGAGTTGACAGTAACATAGGTCGTATCCGAGACTTCCTGCGCAGGAGGGCATAAAGCCCGTGCGATAACGCGGTAAGTACCCTGCGGAAGGTCGTTGAACGTATAAGAATTGGCCGTAACAGATTGATTAACCCCGGCAAAGTTGGTAAGGTCGATAAAGATATTTGCCATATCCACTGCCGCGCCGCCCGACACATTCACCTCAATAATGCCCGACGCCGCACATTCCGAATGCTGCACCACCGTTGCCTGCGCCGCAAGCGTACATTGCGCTCTCGCCGCTACCGGAAGCCCAAAAGCAACTGCAAATACCGGTAAAAAAAACCTCCAGGACCATCGTGTCTTCATACAATTTTATAATTGAGATGCGCAAAGGTACTAAATTAATTACGAACTATGAACTATGAACTATGAAGTATGAAGTATGAACGATGAAGTATGAAGTATGAACGATGAACTATGAACCGGCATCGGGATTATGTTAGGCGGTTAAGCGGAACGGCTGTGAGATTTTTCGCAATAGGTAGAAAGTGTCTCAGCATTGCTGAGAAATTTTTCGCTGAGAAATTTTTTTCCATAGGGGGAAAGTGTCTCCGCATTGCGGAGAGACTTTCCCCCATAGGCAGAAAGTGTCTCCGCATTGCGGAGAGACTTTCCCCCATAGGCAGAAAGTGTCTCCGCATTGCGGAGACACTTTCCCCCATAGGCAGAAAGTGTCTCCGCAATGCGGAGACACTTTCCCCCTATGGAAAAAAAGTTGCTCCACGACGTGGAGAGACTTTCCCCGAATAACGAGTTCATAGTTCATAGTTCATACTTCATACTTCATACTTCATACTTCATACTTCATACTTCATACTTAATTAAAAAAAATTTGGCAGATTAAAGAAAAAAGAATATCTTTGCGCCTCATTTTAGCAAAAACAAATGATAATTGTTAATAAATTTCTAATAAAAAGTTCCGGCAACCCCCGCTTTATACCGGAAAAACC
>JAISXF010000040.1 GCA_031270845.1 Prevotellaceae bacterium | reverse complement strand
AAAGATTTTACTATGTTATTTCTTACAATTATGCTGCAAAGATTCGGTTTTTTTAGAAAAACAACTAACGATTTATTTGAATAAAAATTTATCTCAATTTTAAACGCAACAGTACAAATCATCAATCGTCAATCGTCAGACTTTATTTAATTCCATCGCCGTTTCCGATACATTGACGATGTAGTCGCCCAATTTTTCGCATTCGATAACCAGGTCGAGGTAAATGACGCCGGTGATATATTTATATTTATTTTCCTCGAGGTTGTGCACATGTTCTTCCTTCAGCTGCGAACGCATGGCGTTGATTTGGGTTTCATATTCGTAAATCCGGTCGATGATTGCCTGGTGGTCGTCATGGTTCTTGTTGAGGATGTCGGTCATTGCAGCGTAGGCTTTTTCGAGCAGGTCGAAGAGGGCATTGATGCGGTCGCGCAAGTCCTGGTCGAACCATACGCCTAAATTCTTTTTGCGCAGCATGATTCGCGCAAGGTCGTAATTGGAGTCGCTGACGCTTTCAATTTCACTGATGGCTTTGTACATCGCCTGTAGCCGCCGGCTGCTCTTTTCGCTTAATTCGCCTTCCGAGATTTTGTTCAGGTAGGCGGCTATTTCCATTTCGGTACGGTCGGCCTTTTCTTCGTCGTGTTCGATTTTTCGGAACAGCTCATCGAATTTATCAGGGTTGATTTCGCGGAACAGTTCGCGAAGCCGGTTAAACTGTTTGGTGGCGTGTTTTGCGTAGCAGGTTATTTCCCGCTTGGCCTGTTCCTGCAGGAGTTCGGCAGTGGACACCATGCCCCGCTGAATATATTTCAGGCTGCTGCCCGTATCGTCTGCGCTACCGTTTTTGACCATCCACGTGGCGGCTTTTACCAGCAGGGGAGTGAACCCGATGAGCAGGCATACGTTGCATACGTTGAACAGGGTATGGAACATGGCGAGGCCAATGACGCTCGAACCGAAAACGCCGCCGGTACCGGCTTCAAACGGCGACGGGCAGCCCAGCGATACGCTGATCCAGACCAGCAGCCGGATAGCCGGATAGAACAGCGCCAGCACCCAGGCAAGACCGATAAAGTTCAGTATAAAATGCGACCGTGCAGCTCGCCGTGCCTGTACATTGGCCACTTTGGCCGCACGGTTGGCGGAGATGGTTCGCCCGATATGTTCGCCGGCAATCATCGCGACAGCCATGTCGAAGGGTATCCAGCCGTAGTAACAGACGACCATACTGAGCGCCATCACTACGTTAGACGACTGCAGCATGACGGTTAGCAGTGCCCCCACAGCGGCGAACAGCAGTATCGAGAGGTATCCCATGCCGGTATAGTCTGCCAGAAAAGACAGCACAGGCAAGGCTGTTTCGATGGCGCCGGCGATGGCTTTCATCGCGGCCAGCCCCATACACAGCAGCGCGATGCCGATTATCAGCTCTCCCCAGGACTTGTTCCGCCGGCGCTTCAGCATCAGGAGCGGAAAGCCAATGGCAACAAGCATAACCGAGAGGTCATAGAGCGATATGGAGGGATGAAAGCCGACGGCGGCAATAATCCATGCCGTAATCGTAGCCCCGACATTGGCGCCCATGATAACGCCAATAGATTGGGTCAGGGTCATCAGACCGGTGTTCACGAAGCTGACGACCATCATCGTAATAGCGCTCGAGGACTGTATCACGGCCGTTACAAAAAAACCCGTCAGCACACGCTTAAACGGGGTCGCAACCATATTGCCCAAAACAGTACGCATGCGGTTACCGGCCAGTTTCTGCAGCGCTTCGCTCAGCATTTTCATCCCGAACAGGAAGAGGCCAAATGCGCCGATTAATAGTAAAGAATCATATACGATTTCCATGTATTGTTTCGAGTTTGGATTTGTGTATTAACAAAAGTATAGTTCCTGCGCTTCCTTAAAAAAAACGTAACATTATATTTTTATTAAATCGACCTTGCCCGTATCGGAACAGGCGGCTGTAAGGGCGGCGATCGTTTGGTTTAAACGGGGGTGTATGACCTCCGGCGCGATGTCATTCAACGGACGTAAAACGAATGCCCGTTCATGCATCCGCGAATGCGGGACGGTCAGGAAGGGGCTGTCGATAATCCGGTCGCCGTACAGCAGGATGTCAATGTCCATTGTCCGCGAGGCATAGCCGGAGCCTGTCCGCCGGCGCCCCAGCGCCGTTTCGATGCGTTGTATAACCGCCAGCAGCGGCAGCGGTTCCAGGGTTGTTTCCATAGCTAATGCCTGATTGAGAAAGCGGTCGGGCGAGGCAAAGCCCCACGGGTCGCTTTCGTACAGCGGCGATTGCCGGATGATATGCCCCGCCTGCTGTTGCAGTTGCTCCCGCGCCTGCTGCAACAGGGCGATGCGGTCGCCCCGGTTGGAGCCTAATAAAAGATACAGGGTGGAAGGTGCGGGAAATCCCCGCATCTCCGGGATGAAAATCCCTGCGTCATACGCCCTGTATGGTCTATATATCATCACAATAAACCTAATTCAAGCAGGGCTTCTTCGCTCATCCGGCTACGGTCCCACGGGGGGTCGAAGGTGAGGTTGATACTGACATCGGCAACGCCGGGGACATCGCGGACGGCGTCATGGACATCCTGCAGAAGCTGGTCGGCGAGCGGACAGTTGGGGGCGGTGAGGGTCATGGTAACGGTCGCCCGATGGCCGGCATCGATGTCGATGGCGTAAATCAGGCCAAGGTCGTAAATATTGACGGGTATTTCAGGGTCATATACCTGCCGCAGGGCGCGGATAATCGCATGTTCGAGCGTCATAGTGCGGGGGGATTTATGCGTTGAGCGTTTTAAATGCCAGGGCATACATTTTCATCTGCTTAATCATCGCCAGCAGGCCGTTGGCGCGCGTAGGCGAGAGATTTTCCTTCAGACCGACGGTATTGAGGAATGCCATATCGGCATCTAAAATCGCCTGCGGCGGATGTCCCGAAAGGGCCTCTACGAGCAGCGACACGATGCCTTTGGTGATCATGGCGTCGCTGTCGGCGTCGTAGTACACGCGCCCGTTTTCGTAGCGGGCATCGAGCCATACGCGCGACTGGCAGCCGGCGATCAGGTTCTGTTCCGTTTTTCTGCGTTCAGGGAACGGCGGCAGCGTTTTCCCCCGTTCTATCAGATGTTCGTACTTGTCCATCCAGTCGGGGAAGAGGGCAAATTCCGCTACGATTTGCTGTGTGGTTTCGTCGATAGTCATACTTATTCCGTTTGTTCGATTCGCACGCCGACGGCGCCTGCTCCCGGAAGCGTTTCATGGCGCATCAGGTGGGCGATGGCGAAGGCGTACAGGCCAGGCCGGGCAAAGCGGACGCGCTGGCGAAAGCCCAGACGGGAGTCAACCCAGCGGCCTCCCTTTTTGCCTGTCCATCGGTCAAGCTCGTCGGTGAGGCGGTATTCCACCGTGTCGCAGGCGGTAATGCCATCCGGCGTGGTGGCTGTAACCGACAGGATGAGGTTGTTGTACGGGTAGTCGTCGTCGTGGCGCAGCGTGAGCAGGATGTCGCAGTAATGTACCGTGTCGCTCAGTTGCACGGCTACCGTTGCGACGCTGTCCCTGTGCCATCCGGCGGGGTCGATAAGGTGTTGCGCGTCGGCGACGAGGCTGCCGTCGCACGATACTCCCGCATAGCCGACGACCAGCAGTACGGTTATATGGATAATTTTTTTCATGCGCTTTTTCTATTTGGCCGGCTTGGCCGGCGATGGCTTTTTCCGGTTCGACGTGGAGCGGCGCCGGCGGCTTCTATGTTTTGCTTTCTGGCGGCTATCGAACCGGGTGATGCTGTCATCGTCCGCTACGGCCTGGTAGTCGGTAAGAGCCTTTTCGTTCTTTTCCGGCTGCTTGCTTAAGGCCGGCACTTTTATGCCTTTTCTGTTGAGGGCGATAATTTCCTTGACCCGCTCGATGGGCAGGGGAATCTGCTCGCCCACGCCTTCCGGGTCGGCCGTAAAGTACATGATGCCTTTCAGGATGTCGGTTTTTTGCAGGAACAGCGGCTGTTCGACGGTTTCAATCGGTCCGTGAACCTTCGGAAAATCCTTTTGCGCATCGACGTATGTGGCGACTTCGTGATTGAGGCAGCACTTCAGGCGGCCGCACTGGCCGGATAGCTTTTGCGGGTTGAGCGCCATATCCTGCCACCGCGCTACGCCGGTATTGACGGTCGAAAAACCGGCCATCCACTGCGAGCAGCACAGTTCGCGGCCACAGATACCGATGCCTCCAATCAGCCCCGCTTCCTGCCGCACGCCTATTTGCCGCATTTCGACGCGGATGTGAAATTCTTCGGCCAGCCGTTTAATCAGTTCCCTGAAGTCGATCCGCCCTTCGGCAATATAATAAAAGATGGCTCTGCTGCCGTCGCCCTGAAATTCCACGTCGCCGATTTTCATATCGAGCTTCAGCGTTGTGGCTATCCGGCGCGATTGAATCATCGTTACATGTTCGCGGGCAATCGCTTCCTGCCATTTTTCGATGTCGAGCGGTTTGGCTCGCCGGTATATTTTCTTAAACTCGCCGGTATCGGCATTGATATTTTGCCGTTTCAGCTGCCGGTACACAAGCGGCCCGGTGAGGCTGACGATGCCCACGTCGTGCCCCGAGACAGCTTCCACAGCCACAATATCGCCGGGCGCCAGCACCAGTTCGTTGACGTTTTTATAAAAACCCTTATGTGTATTCTTAAAACGGACTTCGCAAATAGGGTATGTTTGCCCGTCATAGGGAAGGTCGTTCAGCCAGTCGTGCTCCGCCAGCTTGCAGCAGCCCCGGCATGACGCTACATCCCATTGTTTTTGCTCATCCTGTCGTTTGCAACAACCACGTTCGCAGTCGTTGATATAATGTATTCTCATGGTGTTTGTCTCGTTTCAAAGGCTGCAAAGATACGGAATAAATTACGAATTACGAATTACGAATTACGAATTACGAGAGCATAGACAATAGACAATAGACAATAGACAATAGAACCGCGAAGCGGTGACATTATTATAGACGTTAGACAATATACAATATAACCGCGAAGCGGTGACATTATTATAGGCTGGGACGATAAAAAAACGTTTTTTTCTTTCCCCAAAACTTTTGGAACGATAAAAAAACGTTTTTTTCTTTCCCCAAAACTTTAGTTGTTATAATAATGTCACCGCTTCGCGGTTCTATTGTCTATTGTCTAACGTCTATTGTCTATGCTCCGTAATTCGTAATTCGTAATTCGTAATTAAAAATTGCCTACCTTTGTGGCTTCATTATTAAAAAATATAATTAGTATGGCAAAAGAAAACAAAACGGCTTCGACAGAAGTCCATACCGACAAACTGAAAGCGCTGCAGGTAACGCTGGATAAAATTGACAAGGATTTCGGCAAGGGAACCATCATGCGTATGGGAGACCAGCCGAAAGTAAATGTACCGGTGATTCCGAGCGGGTCGATTGCGCTCGACCATGCGCTGGGCATAGGCGGCTACCCGCGTGGGCGCGTGATTGAAATTTACGGGCCGGAGTCGAGTGGGAAAACCACGCTGGCGATTCACGCCATTGCCGAGGCGCAAAAAACCGGCGGCATTGCCGCTATTATCGACGCCGAACATGCGTTCGACCGTACCTATGCCGAAAAGCTGAATGTCAATGTCGATACGCTGCTCATTTCGCAGCCCGACAATGGCGAGCAGGCGCTCGAAATTGCCGACCACCTTATCCGCTCCGGCGCTTTGGATATTGTGGTGATTGACTCGGTGGCGGCGCTGACCCCGAAAGCCGAAATCGAAGGCGAAATGGGCGAGTCGAAAATGGGGTTGCAGGCACGGCTGATGAGTCAGGCGTTGCGTAAACTGACCGCCAATATTAGCCGGACGAATACCTGCTGCGTTTTCATCAACCAGTTGCGCGAGAAAATCGGCGTGATGTTCGGCAATCCCGAAACGACCACCGGCGGTAATGCGTTGAAGTTTTATGCCTCTGTGCGCATTGATGTGCGCCGTACCACCCAGCTGAAAGACGGCGAAGAGGCTACCGGCAACCGGACGCGCGTAAAAGTTGTGAAAAACAAACTGGCGCCGCCATTCAAAAAAGCGGAATTTGATATTGTCTTCGGCGAAGGCATCTCGAAAATCGGGGAGATTATTGACCTCGGCGTCGATTTTGAAATTATCAAAAAGAGCGGCTCGTGGTTCAGCTACGGCGATACCAAGCTCGGACAGGGACGCGATGCCGTGAAACAATTATTTATCGACAATCCGCAACTGAGCGAAGAGATTGAGCAAAAAATCCGTATCCGGCTGGCCGAAACAGTAAATTAAGCGCCACGCACCGGTTAGATATAATATTCCGTCAGGTCGATGATTCCCGCGCGGAAGGCGTATTTTGTCGCCTCGTGAACGTTATTGACTTCTAACTTGCGAAAAATATTCCGGCGGTGGGCGTTGATGGTGTGGAAACTCAGGTTTTGCGCATACGCGATTTCCTTCGTCGTTTTTCCTAACGCTATTTCATGCAAAATAAGCCGTTCGCTGGCCGTGAGGCAGGCCTGTCCGCCTTGCGCCGGGACGCCTTCGCGAAGCACCTGCGCCGCCAGGTCGCACAGATAAGCCTCGCCGCGTGCGGCTTTCGCCAAAGCGGTGATAATATCGCTGCGCGAATCGGTTTTCATCACCACGCCAAACGCCTGCCCCGACAGCAATACCTGCCGGAGAAAATGCCTGGAGAGCTCGTCGGAAAACAGCAGCCACAGCGATTGCGGATGCCGCTGCTTCATATTCATCAGCTGGATGTCCGACATATCAAACAGCGTATAATCGAGCACCACCACGGCATCGGGACAGGCGGCCAGCTGCCCCATCAGCGCAGCGCGCGACGACGTCTCGACGATGCTGTCGCCCGGCGCCAACGGCTCCAGCAACGCCCTGACTCCCTCGCGGGTGATGTCCTGATTATCGGCTAAAATAAATACCATCGACCATTGAATGTTGAAAGTTGCAAAAGTAATACAAATGCCGTACTTTTCAAAACGACCGCCGAAAAATAGCATAAATGTGCTATTTCATACGCCGGCAACAAGGGCTACCTTTGCAGAAATTTAATTTTAATATTTTAAAAATATGGCTAAAATCTTTACACAATTAACCGATTTGATAGGCAATACGCCTATCCTCGAAGTAACGGCGTACTCCAAATCCAAAGCACTTGGGGCGCGGCTGCTTGCGAAACTCGAATATTTTAATCCGGCCGGCAGCGTCAAAGACCGCATCGCGCTGGCGATGATAGAAGACGCCGAACAAAGCGGCGCGCTCAAACCCGGCGCGACTATCATCGAACCGACGAGCGGGAATACCGGTGTCGGGCTGGCGTTTGTGTCGGCATCCAAAGGCTACAGGCTCATCCTGACAATGCCCGAGACGATGAGCCTCGAGCGCCGCAACCTGCTCAAGGCGCTTGGCGCACAGTTAGTCCTCACGCCGGGCGCCGAAGGGATGAAAGGCGCTATCGCCAAAGCGCAGGCGCTGCGCGACGAAACGCCCCATTCCATCATCCTGCAACAGTTTGAAAACCCGTCGAACCCCGACATACACCGGCGCACTACGGCGCAGGAAATCCTGCGCGATACCGGCGGGCAGGTCGATATTTTCGTGTCGGGCGTCGGTACCGGCGGCACGGTCAGCGGGGTGGGCGAGGTACTCAAAGCCCACAACCCCGCGGTAACCATCGTGGCCGTTGAGCCGAAGGACTCGCCGGTGCTTTCGGGCGGCAGCCCGGGACCGCATAAAATACAGGGCATCGGGGCGGGCTTCGTGCCCAAAACCTATAATGCCGGCGTGGTCGATACAATCATTCAGGTATCGAACGACGACGCTATCCGCACCGCCCGCGAATTAGCCAAAACCGAAGGCCTGCTGGTCGGCATATCGTCGGGAGCGGCGGCCTACGCGGCAACCACCCTCGCCCTGCTGCCCGAAAACAAAGGAAAGAACATTGTCGTCATCCTCCCCGACACCGGCGAGCGCTACCTCTCGACCATCCTCTATGCCTTCGACGAATACCCGCTGGGATAATTACGAATTACGAATTACGAATTACGAAATAAGACAATAGACAAAAAAGGGGCGAAAAATTTTTCGCCCCTACGTCGTAATTCGTAATTAAACAGGCTGTCATTTTGGCAGGGCAGGGCGTATTTTATGCCGTTTTGACATGAAAGCACCTTCGTACCATCGGCAGAAACGCCTCGAAAGTCCGAAAACACCCTCGTACCACCGGCAGAACCGCCTCGCAGGTCGGAAACACCCTCGTACCACCGGCAGAAACGCCCCGCAGGTCGGAAAGTGCCTTCGTACCATCGGCAGAACCTGCTTTTCGGTCGGAAAGTGCCTTCGTACCATCGGCAGAACCTGCTTTTCGACCCAAATATAGGTTCTGCCGGTGGTATGCACCTTCTCGAAAGTCGGCGAGGCTCTTTTGCCGGTATTTTGGGGCTATTGTCTAAACGTCTTCCGTCTTCCGTCTTTGTTCCCGTCTCAACTTTCAACTCTCAACTAAAAAAAAGGGGCGAACACACCGGTTCGCCCCTACGTTTTGGTTGTCTATTGTCTAAAAGTCTATGTTCTCAAAGTCTAAAACTTTCAACTCTATTTTACAAATATGGAGGTTGCTTTATCACCATCAAGCGTCTGAAACAGGACACCGTTTTTCCATACTTTGGCTACATCGCTTTCCATTCCTGCCACATATACATCGCTGCCCGACACGTAAACCGAATTTGCATAGGCCTCGTTTGTTCCGTCTGTAAGCGCAGTAGCAGCGCCGTTTTTCCATACTTTGGCTACATATCTGCTTCCGTTATCTTCGTGTCCTGCAACATATACATCGCTGCCCGACACGTAAACCGAATATGCATCGGCATTGTTTGTTCCGTCTGTAAGCGCGGTAGCCGTGCCGTTTTTCCAGACTTTGGCTACAGACTTGTTTCCACTATATTCGCGTCCTGCAACATATACATCATCGCCCGACACGAAAACCGAATAGGCATAGGCATCGTTTGTTACGTCTGTAAGCGCAGTAGCAGCGCCGTTTTTCCATACTTTGGCTACAGCGTTGTTTCCACTATATCCGTATCCTGCAACATATACATCGGACGTTGTTTTTCCAGGATCGGGGTCATCTTTACTGCACGAGGCAGCGACTGCGGCAATGGCTGCTATCAGCAGCATGTTTGCCATGAATTTTGTTACTTTTTTTGTCATACTTTTTTATTTAAATTAAAAATTTGTTTGTTTATTTTTATTTTTTTTCCTAAACCTGACAGGTTTTCGGAAACCTGTCAGGTTGTTTGTTGTTCTCTTATTATTATTAATTACTAATTGTTAATTATTAAATCTTAAACTTTCAACACCGCCATCTTGAGTTTGCAACATCGCCGTCTTGAGTTTGCAACACCGCCGTCTTTAAACGCAAAGAACGCCATCTTTAAACATCAACATCGCCGTCTTGTAAACACACTTTCGTTTACTTGCTTTGCAGAGATGCTGCATCTCTGAATGTCGCTTTTTTAAGCGCCGCCTTTAAGTCTTCCGATTCCGAAAACCGCAGATTCAGTTTTTTGATATTTGCGGCTGTTACTTCTGCTGCGCTGTCTGCGCCTTCGGTTGTGGCTGTTATACGAAAACTGCCCAAATTGCCAAGCTGTACAGTATTGCCGTTGAGCAAAAGATTTGTAACAACTTTCAACAGTTGCGATACAGCCATTTCGGCTTCCTT
>JAISXF010000036.1 GCA_031270845.1 Prevotellaceae bacterium | reverse complement strand
TACTATGTTATTTCTTACAATTATGCTGCAAAGATTCGGTTTTTTTAGAAAAACAACTAACGATTTATTTGAATAAAAATTTATCTCAATTTTAAACGCAACAGTACAAATTCGTAATTAAAAATCCCCCCTGTTTTTTTAAAGCTATCACGTAGGAGATAGCTTTCATCTCCTACGTGATAGCTTTCATCTCCTACGTGATGGATTCCATTTCTCAAGTGAGGATTCCATTTCTCAAGTGATGAATTCCATTTCTCTAGTGATGGATTCCATTTCTCTAGTGATGAATTCCATACCGTGAGGCAGGGTCGCATTTTTCTTTCGGAGAAATGAGGCGTCATTGTGAAAAAATCAGGGCTCTTTTTTTCTCAATAATTTTTCCTACATTTGCAGCTTCATAAAAGAAATATGCGTATGTTAAAAACAGGAATGATAAGTATCATAGCATTGTTGGGCGCCTGCATGGCTCATGCGCAAGGCTATCGAATAACAGTGCAGCTTGACGGAGTGCAGGATTCGACCGTCCTGCTTGCCGTCTATAACGGAAATAATAAATATGCCCGCGACACGGCCAAAACCGACCGGAAAGGCCTCGCCGTTTTTGCCAAAAATACGCCGCTCGCCGGCGGCATGTATATGCTGATAACCGGCCACACGCAATTGTGCGATTTCCTTATTTCCGATGACCAAAGCCAGCAGTTTAGCATTCATTATAAAAAAAACGGCGATAAGCCGGTCGAAATTATTTTCAAAAAAAGCCCTGAAAATACGGCATTCGTGGACTTCCAAAAATATATGGGACGCCGGCAATCCGACGCACGACGGCTTCGCGAACAGGCGCAAAAGGACTCCTCATTCCGCGCCGCCGCCGCCGACAGCCTCTTCCAGATTGCCGACGAAGAAAAAGAATATACCTCCGGCGTTATCAAACAATGGAACGGCAAGCTGTTAGCCACGCTCGCTAAAGCCGTACAGCCACCGCCGGCGGCGCCCGAACCGGAAATTCCCGCCGACCATCCCAAACGCGACTCCATCCGCTGGGTGCATTACTTCCAATGGGAAAAAAACCATTTCTTCGACAATATCGACTTCGCCGATGCGCGGCTGCTCAATACCCCTGTCTTCCAGCCCAATTTCGATACCTATTTTAATACCAAAATCGCGCAGCACCCCGATACGGTGATAGCCGCCGTGCACCGGATACTCGACAAAGCCAAAGCCAGCGACGATATGTTTATGTACTGCCTCGGACATCTGTTTAATACTTATATTAAATGGAAAACCCTCACCATCACGCATGACTACGCCATCGGGATGGAGGCCGTGGTCGTTGACCTCATCAATCGGTATTACCTCGCGGGCGAGGCGCCCTGGGCTGAAAAAGATACCACCTTCATGCGGCAAATCCGCGACTACGTGCGCAACAACCGCCATTCGCTCGTCGGGCTGCCGGCGCACGACCTGCCGATGCAGCAACTGACCGGCCAGCAAACATCGCTCTACGCCCTGCAATCGGCATACACCCTGCTGATATTCTTCGACACCAACTGCAGTCATTGCCAGAAAGAAATCCCCCTTATTTATGATACTTACAAACAATACCGCGACAAGGGACTGCAAGTATTTTGCGTATATATCGGCCGCGACGGCCCAGAATGGCAAAAATTTGTCGAAAAACAC
Organism: Prevotellaceae bacterium; assembly: GCA_031270845.1. GTDB lineage: Bacteria > Bacteroidota > Bacteroidia > Bacteroidales > UBA932 > JAIRKX01. The sequence continues at coordinate 7,238 of JAISXF010000036.1, read as the reverse complement.
GGATTAGACTGGATCAATGCGTGGGATCCCTACGAAACCACCAACTTCCGCGAACTATATACCGTGCAAACCACCCCGCAAATATACCTTTTGAATGCCGATAAAAAAATCATCGCCCGCCGCGTAACCCACGACCTGCTCGAACAGTTGCTGCGCTTTTATATTGATAAAAAAGCTATCGACCAGCCGGACACGGACGGAAAAGAGAACGGTTGATGAACGTGGATGAAGGTGTATGAAAAAGAATATTCATTATAAATAAAAAAAATAGTATGAAAATAAAAAAATGCCTTATGGCAATAGCCGCCGCGCTTCCCGTCGGGACGATAGCCGCCGCGCCCGCCGCCGGCACTCCGGGGCCGGGATATTCGATAGAAGTAACCGTAGGTAGCGTCCCAGCCAATACACCGGTCTGGTTTGCAATGTACAGCGACGACACATCGCCCGTCATTGATTCCCTGCCGACCGACGCCGCCGGGAAAGTCCTCTTTGCCGGCGAGGAACCGCTAAAAGCCGGCATGTACAAAGTCTATCTGCAAGGCGAACAAAAACCTGTCGTCGATGTATTCATTACCGAAGGCGAGTCGCAGCACTTCTCCCTCTCGTTCGACGGGACGGCGGGGATGGCCTCGCTCGAAGTGCAGGGCTCTCCGGAAAACGAATTTTTCGCCGGCTGCCTGCATTTTCTTAGCGAAAAACAACAACAGGCACAGGTATTAAACGCCCGCATGGAAGAATATCGGGAACAGCCCGACTCGGTTGCGGCTATCGGTGCCCGACTGCAACAGTTCGGCGCGGAGGTGCAAAATAAATGGAGCGAGGTGTACACCGCCTTCCCGTACAGCACTCTGGCGCTCTTCCTCAAAGCGGTGCGCGAACCGGCGGTGCCCGAGCCGTCGATCTCGCCCCTGACCCCTAACCGCGACTCGGCCATGCAGTCCTATTATATGAATTATTACAGGGAGCATTTTTTCGACAATATCGACTTCTCGGATGCGCGGATACTGCGGATGCCCTTCCTGAGCAATTCGTTCCGCATCTATTACCTGCGCATCCTGCCGTTAGATAAGGACATCCTTATGGAACGTACCGAATTTTTGATAGGCAAGGCAACAGCCAACCGCGAAGTATATGAATACGTCGTCCATAACCGCTATGACTTTTTCCGTAATGCCCCCTACCCCGAACTGGGAGGAATAGCTCCGGCGCTGGCCGAAAAATACATCATCAGTGACTCCGCCGCATGGAGCGACAAGGCCTTCGTCACCCGGGCACTCCATTTCATCAATGTCTCGCGCCTCAATCCCGAAGGAGCGCCCGCAACCAATCTCATCCTGCAGGATTCGACCGGCAAAACCATCGCCCTCTATGACGTCGAAGCTCCCTATACCGTATTGCTGTTCTACAACCCGCAATGCCATTCCTGTGCCGCGGTAACCCCGGTGATTTGGGAACTCTATACCCAGTACCGCGACAAAGGGCTTCAGGTATATGCCGTTTATGTCGATAACGTTAAAACGGACTGGACGCCCTACATTGCCGAAAAAGGCTATACATGGATTAACGTATGGGACCCCGACGGGTCGCAGGGCGTGTACGACAAGTATGACATCCACGCCATCCCGCTTATTTATTTATTGGATAAAAATAAAACCATCATTCGCAGGGATCTCACCCTCGAACAGCTGCAGCAGATGTTGCCCCAACTACTCCCTTAGAAAAATGCAATTAAATCTAAAGAATCCTATCATTTTTTTTGATGTAGAAACCACCGGCCTTGATACTGTCAAAGACCGCATTATTGAAATCAGCCTGCTGAAAGTATTTCCTGACGGACGCGAAGAAACCAAAACACGCCGTCTGAACCCGACCATCCCCATATCGAAAGAAGCGCAAGCCATCCACGGCATCAGCGATAGCGATGTGGCCGACTGCCCGACATTCGCCACCATTGCCAAAAGCCTTGCCGCCTATATGGAAGGCTGCGACATGGCCGGCTACAATGCCATTAAGTTTGACATCCCGATACTGGCCGAAGAATTTATCCGCGCTGGCGTAAACATTGACTTCCGCAAACGCAAAGTAGTCGATGTCCAAACCATCTTTTACAAAATGGAACCGCGCACCCTGACTGCCGCCTATAAATTTTATTGCAACAAAAACATGGAGAATGCCCACCAGGCCGAAGCCGACACCAGAGCCTCCTACGAAGTGCTTCAATCGCAGCTCGACCGCTACGGCGTCCTGCAAAACGACATCGCCAGCCTCGCCGCACTGTCGGCCAACAATAAAAAGCTGCTGGATTATGCCGGCCGGTTTATCCTCAACGACAAAGGCGAAGCCATCATTACCTTCGGCAAGCACAAAGGGCAGCGCGTCGCCGACATACTACGGAAAGAACCGGCATACTACTCGTGGATTATGAATGGCGAATTCCCGTTAGACACTAAACGTGTGCTTACGGAATTACGATTGCAGCAGGGGACTGTAATTTCATTTGTGCAGTAATTTTTTTTTTTCTACCTTTGCAGCCATTTTTGAAAAACGCCCCATTGATTCCGTAGCTCAGCTGGTAGAGCACAACACTTTTAATGTTGGGGTCCTGGGTTCGAGCCCCAGCGGGATCACAAAATAGGTGCAGGGTACAGGGTAAAAGGTACAGGCTTATTGTTGTGGAGGCATTTGGCAGTTTGTACCCTTGTACCTGCATCATTAAAAAACGAGACCATACGGTCTCGTTTTTATTTATAATATAACCATTAATCATTCATTTCACCCGCAAACTCACGGGAAAAGTCAGCACTGCGCCCAGCTGGTAAACGGGCAGGCGTGTCTGCAGCAGGCTGGTTTGCCCGTCGTGGAGGCTTAGGCGGACGGTTTCGGGAATGCGGTAGGCAATGTGCGGCGTCTTGCTGTTGTGGCCGGTGCCGGCGGGAGCGACAGATGGCAGGTCAAGGTTCTTTTTATCGACCGTTAATTCGAGCGTAACGGGGCGGCCGGCGAGGTTGTCGGGAGCCAGGAGGCCTTCGGTGTCGGACAGGCGGAAGGCGACATAGAGGTGTTTTTTCTGGGTCGCTACGGGGGTTACAAAAAAGACAGCCGATTGCTCGTCCGTCGTTGTTTTGCCTAAAAATAAACTGAGGTATTCCTCTTCGAGGCGGCGAATTTCGGCCAGCGCTGCCTGCAGGCCGTCGTGGCTCAAGGCACCTTCCGCTTCGCCGGTGATAAGGGAGATACGTTTTTCCCGCAGGTTGAAGAGCACGTTGGCCGCTTCTTCGGCGCGCCGTTCGGGGTTTTTCTCTACCAGCTGGCTTTGCTGTACGGGCACTTTGTCGAGGCCGGCGCCGGCTTTGGCCGGTTTGTAGAGGGTTACCTGCTCGCGGCCGATGTTGGCGGTAGTGCCGCGGTCGTCGAACCGACCGCGTGCGGCGCGCCCGTGGCGGACGGTCTGCGGCCGGGCGCCGGCATTGTCCAACGAAACAAGCAACCCGTGGCGAGAGAATTGCAGGAAGGTGGCCTCTGCTTTCTTGTCTTTGATTTCGAGGTAATACATCTGCGATGCATCGGCTTCGGTGAAGGCTTGCACGGTCATGTTTTGTATGCGGAATGTTTCCACATCTTCCGTTTCGGCGTCGATGCCCAAATATTTCTGCGCAAAGCGGGCATAGGGGCCGGCGGTAAAGCGTTCGTGCAGGGCTTCGACCCGTATTTCAATCGTCGTCGAAGGCAGTGCATAGACCACAGCGCCCGGTGGGATCACAGCCGTTTGCGACAGCGGCGTCTGTGCCACAGCTGCCGCGAAAGTCATTGCGTTTAGCGTAATAAAAAAAAGTGTTCGTTTCATATTAATATCCTTTTATTTTTAATATATAACTATTGATTGCATTTTTTTCGTACAAAGATACAAGTTTATCCGTAATCATGAATTTTTTTCTATCTTTGCTCCCTGAAATTTTAATCTTAATTAATAACAGTATGTTTAAAAATCATCCTAAAGGCTTATTAACAGCCTCATTGTCCAATATGGGCGAACGCTTCGGGTTCTACATTATGATGGCGATATTGACACTGTTCATATCCGCCAAATTCGGCTTGTCGGAAACGACAACGGGCTACGTGTATTCCGTATTCTACGCATCGATATACGTGCTGGCCTTAGTGGGTGGGCTTATTGCCGACCGCACCCGCAATTATAAAGGGACTATCCTCATGGGATTAATCCTGATGGCTGTCGGTTATTTTATCATTGCCGTGCCCACGCCTACGCCCGTGCCGAATGTAGCGCTTTATCTCACCCTTACCTGCTTCGGCCTGCTGGTTATTGCTTTCGGCAACGGTTTATTTAAAGGAAATTTGCAGGCATTGGTCGGCCAAATGTACGATACGCCGCAGTACAGCAAGTTCCGTGACGCCGGTTTTCAAATTTTTTACATGTTTATCAATATCGGCGGTTTTTTTGCCCCGTGGATAGCTATTGCGCTGCGCAACTGGTGGCTTAAGACCAACGGATTCGATTATAATGCGGCGCTGCCCGAACTGTGCCACCGCTATATCGAAACCGCCGGAGCACTCGACGCTACCAACCTCGCCAAGCTGCAGGAATATGCCGACGGCGTAACGCTCAGTGGCGTGCCTGTGGCCGATTTGCCGGTGTTTGTCAATAACTATCTGGAGATATTCAACCGCGGCTTCCAGTATGCCTTTATGGCAGCTATCGGGGCGATGATTATTTCGTTAGTTATTTATTTATATAATAAAAAGCGCTTCCCCGACCCGGCGGAAAAGAAAGCCCGGCAGCAGACGGCGCAGACGAGCCAGGAAGACCTGCAAATGGATATCGCGGCTATCAAACAGCGCGTCTATGCCCTTTTTGCCGTGTTCGGCATTGTGATTTTCTTCTGGTTTTCGTTCCACCAAAACGGGTATTCACTTACGTACTTTGCCCGCGACTATATCAACCTTGATGTCATTAACATTGATTTGGGCTTTACGACCATTAAGGGCGCTGAAATATTCCAGTGCGTCAATCCGTTTTTCGTTGTTATGCTGACGCCGGTTATCATGTGGTTGTTCGGGTCGCTACGGCGGAAGGGCAAAGAGCCATCGACGCCGAAAAAGATAGGCATCGGCATGGGCATTGCGGCGCTCGGCTATGTATTTATGCTGCTGGCATCGGTGGCGTTACCCGACAAGTCGGCGCTCTCGGGCATGTCGGCGGGCGCGCTGGAAGTCATGCGGCTAACGCCGTGGGTGATGGTCGGCATGTATTTTATTATGACTGTTGCCGAACTGTTTATCTCCCCGTTAGGGTTATCGTTTGTATCGAAAGTTGCTCCGCCGCACCTGCAGGGATTGATGCAGGGTTGCTGGCTGGCGGCTACGGCGGTAGGCAACCTGCTGCTGTTCATCGGCGGCATTCTTTACACCTCCGTCCCGCTGTGGGCGTGCTGGTTAGTCTTTGTCTGCGCCTGCGGTCTGTCGATGATTGTCATGCTCTTGATGGTTAAATGGCTGGAACGGGTCGCTAAATAATTAGAAATCCGTAATGCCTAATTCGTAATTGTATCCCATGGAAGTCAGGATAGAAGCAAGCTGGAAGGCAGTGCTGCAGGAGGAGTTCGACAAGCCTTATTTTGCTGGCATTGCCAATTTTGTGCGTAGCGAGTTGCTTGCGGGGAAGACGGTTTACCCGCCGCCGAAGTATATTTTTAATGCCTTCGAGCGGACGCCTTTCGATAAGGTAAAGGTGGTTATTCTCGGGCAGGATCCGTATCCGGGGCAGGGGCAGGCGCACGGGTTGTGTTTTTCGGTACCGCGGGGCGTCAAGCCGCCGCCGTCGCTGGAGAATATTTTTAAGGAGATCGAAAGCGATTTGGGGATTCGGCGCCCTGCGCACGGCTGCCTTGAGCAGTGGGCTGAGCAGGGTGTTTTCCTGCTCAATGCCGCGCTGACGGTACGTGCCGGTGAGCCGACATCGCACAGTCAGGCCGGCTGGACGCAGTTTACCGATGCCGTGATTGCCATCCTCTCGGCGAAGAAATCCGGGCTGGTGTTCCTGCTCTGGGGTAATTATGCCCGCAGTAAGCGGATATTTATTGATGCGGACAGGCATTATATTCTGGAGGCGGCGCACCCTTCGCCGTTGTCGCGCGGCCTGTTTTTCGGCAACCGCCATTTTTCGCAGACCAATGCCCTGCTCGAAAAACAGGGATTAGCGCCAATAGAGTGGGAGATTGTTTAATCAGGCATTCTTAATTCATTGATGATGCCGGTTACGATGCGGTATATTTCGCTGTCTTTGGTGTAGTCGGCCGGGCAGACGAAGTTCACGCGGCCTTCGGCGATGAGTTCTTCGGCGCGTTTTTTCTTTTTACCGTTCAGCGGTTCGTACACGGCAATCGAATAGCCGCCTTGCTGTTTGACTAATTTCATGCAGGGGATGTCGGTTTCGCCGTCGCCGAAATAAATCATCCGCGAGAAAGGTATCGGGCGTTCGTTTTCCGGCGTATAGCGGTTCACTGCCTTGTTATCGCTGATGCTGTCGATGCCTTTGTTGATTTTAAAGAGGAATTGTGTTTTTGTTGTAAAATCGACCGCCACGGCGGGGAACACCGCTTCGCCATTGTCATCGTAATAGAACGAGCAGGCGTAAATCTTTTTGAACTCGTGGGCAATGGGCGTTCCTTCGATCATCTCTTTAAGCCCCGACGAGTTGATGTAATGTTCGATAACAACGCCTTTTCGGCGGCCGTAGTCGTTCACAAGGGCGAACCATTCGCGCACGCCGTCGAACAGCGCCACCTGCCGGCCAAAATGCCGGAACGTCTCCCGCCGCAGTGCGATATTGGCTTTGCGGGCTTCGTCGATCATCACTTTCATATATGTGAGGATACCGCTGGCATCCTGCTCCCGGCCGATGCGTTCGCAGGTTTCCCAAAACGCGCCGGTGTCTTTTCCGATGGCTTGAATCAGGCCGAAGTCCTGCATATTGCCATGCGAGAGGGTGCCGTCGAAGTCGTAGATCAGGGCTATGGTCATTTTTAAATTTTTAATTATGAATTATGACAGACTGTTTTTCCTGCAAATGTACGGTTTTTAATTACGAATTAAAAATTACGCATTTGTACTGTTGCGTTTAAAATTGAGATAAATTTTTATTCAAATAAATCGTTAGTTGTTTTTCTAAAAAAACCGAATCTTTGCAGCATAATTGTAAGAAATAACATAGTAAAATCTTT
>JAISXF010000085.1 GCA_031270845.1 Prevotellaceae bacterium | reverse complement strand
CCAATACTTAAATCATATCGCTGTAATATTTTATAATCACGTTGGATTTCTTCCCATGTATATTTGTCTAATGTATCCGAATGAAAATAAAAAACTGATAACGTATCACTTGGAAGTTGCTCAAAATAATTCTCTATCGGTAACGTCCCAATATTTACTTTTACATATGAATGTGCTTCAATAGCTGATCCCATACTTTCTTTATCAAAAAAAATTGTTGTATCAGGATAACAATTTATATATTTCCCTTTGCTCGTAAGAACTTGGATATACACATCATAATCGGCATTGTTTACATAATCTATCTCGTAATAATTGGGAAGTTCACATTTGCTAAATAACACCATGCCCAAGAACGGTATTACTGTAAAACTTTTCATCTTCATGTATTTTATTATTTATTATATTTATTATATTTATTATCTATTAATGTAAAGGGTAATCATCAAAACGCCAACCCGTCCAATCTACTCCATAATATTTTCTAAAATATTTACCCGCTAATTATTTAGTCGCAGGAAAAATCAAAATAATATCCTTTTTTTGTAGTTACAAATAATACTCCGTCTTTCGGCACATTGGATATACCCTTTTTTTCGGCTTCTTCTTTTGATATACGTTTCGTGTCTTTTATATTAACAAATTCAAAACGATTTCTAAAACAGTTTATTTTTTCTTCTTCTCTGATTATTACACCGTTCAAAATCAATAAAGGATAAATAAAACTATGACACTCTCCCGCCCCCTTTAACTTTTCAATATTTTTATCACTTGCTAATGGAAAAATAAAAGGAGTACCTGTTGATACTATTATTTGGTCTGTCGAATCGCATTGAGAATTTTTTTGTGCTTTACAACTTATATTTGTAACACTGCTAATAACATATAATATAACAAAAAACTTCCTCATAATCTCATTATTTTATTTGTTAAACCACCACCAATACAATGGGAAATACCGAAATAAGAAAGCATTAGTATGTGCAGACGTTGCAGTATTATAAGTGTAAAAATAATTCCTGTCCATTAAATATTGATTTCCTCCGAAATAAGATGCTACTCCTGTCATATCAGCAGATGAAGGTCCATTGGAAGTAGTTGTTTGAAATGGTGCATTTACGCTACTCACAATATCTTCCATACCATTAACGTAGTAATTAACTCCACCTCTTGCCCAATGTGTATGATAAGAAGCAAATGCACCGCCTTGATTATTAGCGTCGTTAATCATTCCTCTTGTAAAATCAATCCTTAAACTATGTCTGTTTTGAGCAGGTGCTTTCACAACTCCTCCGTCTTGTGTTAGAATACCTCCGTATTCTTTACGCCAAAATCTTGAACGTTGATAATCCGCTTGTATAGTTTTAAACTGTTTGTATGTAACGTCATGACCGTTTATATTTAACTTGGCTTCTTTGTAGGCAATATAAGAAGTCAATTCATAAGTTCCGTAAGACAACGCACCGCCTAACAACATAGAAATTCCTACTTGTCCCAAATCGCCACCATTAAGAGCAGTACTTAAACCTGAACTTGCTGCTCCTCCTGCAAAAGCACCCCAACCGCCGCCAATCGCAGAGCCAAGCCCGCCACCAACGAAACCCGATAAAGCACCTATACCTGCGCCTTTTAGCATTGCGCCTGCGTCCCAGCCTGTCGCAAGTCCACTAAATCCTGCACCCCCGACTGCACCCGCCGCCGCGCCTGCCCACCACGCCGCGCCGCCTAATGCACTAACACCTGACGCTGCACCACCAGAAAGACCACCAATCGTAGCACCGCCTGCTATGTACCAAAACATATCCCAACCTTTTGCTCCGTTTGCATGACCTATCATTGCACCAGAAGTTCCGCCAATTACTGCACCAATAATTATAGGTATAAACCACGCTATGTCCCCGCTTGGGTCTATGTAACACATGGGGTTGTTCATCGCGTATGCATACCTGTTAAAATTCTGCAACACATCCGGCGCCTGCACGTACGGGTCGGGGCTTAGGAAGCGGCCAACTACGGGGTCGTAGAGGCGGGCGTTCATGTTTATGAGGTTAAACCAGGGGAGGTGCTCGTGGCCGGTATAGCCGCGGCCTAAAAGGAGGAGCGGTTCTTCGTAGGGCGCGTAAGCGTTGCCTTGTATATTGGTCTGGCGTCCCCACGGATCGTAGTAGTAGGAGGCTACAATGGCGCCTTCGGCGTCGCTAATGTGCCGCACGCTGCCCTGCCGGTCGCGGTGAATGTAATAATGCTTATTGTTACGGTCGGGCGTATAGGCTATCGTGGCGTTATAAGGCGAACCGTCTACATACAGGATACGGTCGGTGGTTTGTGTAATATTCGTGTCCCGTTCCAAATAACTTTGCGCGTACTCGGTCAGTTCGTAGCGGCCACCGGCAAAATAGTAGCGGGTAAAGAGCCGGGCATCCCCTTCATAGAGTTCCATCCGGCAGCGGTTGTGATTAACGCCGTAATCGAAATAGGCCCGGTAGGGGTCTTCCACAATGGTTAGCGGCCGCATAAAGGAAGCGTATTCAATATCCTGCAAGGTGTCGGGAATTGATAAATCTGTATAATTAACAACCTCTTGCAGCGCGTAAGGCTTCGCCGAACCGTAGCGGTAATTTCCGACATCGGTTTTCGCGGTTATATTTCCGTTAGCGGAGTAATTTATCGTTTTAGGCCGGTCGATGCCGTATCCGGTAAGGCGCAGATACTGGTCATAGGCGAACGTTTCCGTCCACGCAGTATCTCCGGTATGGAAACTCCGGTTTTCCAGCAGTCCTTTCTGTGTATTGTATTGCCAGGTTTCCGTATAAAGGGGCTGTGTATTTTGCAGTCCGAAGCCGGTTTGCAGGCCAAAACGGTCGTACTGGCGCATTTCCGTCAGGGAGTTGGAGAATACGGCGATGCGTTGCGACCCCGAAGCCGAAGGCGTGGTACGGTTAAGGGTTTTCGCAACGGCGGCGGCGCTGTTTTGTCCGGTAACAGTCTCTACAAAGCCCCGCGGATTGTATTGGTACGCTACCGCATAGTCCAGCGCGGGGTAATACACGGAGTCCAGCCGGTTTCCGGCATACCGGTACTGTGTGGTAAAGGTTTTTGTATTGATGGTTTCGGTAGCGCTTGCCATGCGGTTGTACCGGTCGTATTCATAAGCTACCGTGTGCAGCCCATTGGTTACGCTGTGCATCAGCCCGTCGGGTGTGTAGGAATACGCGGTTACGAACTCCGGCGATGCGCGTGTCAGGGGTTGGTGGTAGTCATTGTAGGTATGTTGCGTCGTTTGTCCTCTGGCATTGGTTTGCGAAGCTAAGCGTCCGGCGGCGTCATAGGTATATTGTACGACGCCGGCCGAGGGGTCTGTAATTTTGGTTTGCCGTCCGTAGTTATCGTATTCAAACGAGGTCGTTACCCCCCCTGCTTTTATTGACGCCGGTTGTCCGTCGGGGCGCAGGGTATATTCAACCGTGCCGCCGGCAGGAGTTGTAACCGACAGTGGGCGGTCGTAGGAATCATAGGTATCCGTGGCTGTTCCCGCCGGATCCGAACAGGTATATATTTTGTTTAAGCTGTAGGTATTACCGGCAATACTGAAACTGTATATATCCGTAGCATTTTCCTTTATATGGCAAATATCGGCTTTCCCGTCGCCATTGAAATCAAGGATAATTAACGCATCCGGGGATAAACCGGAGAGGGTATATTTAAAAACATAATCATAAAATAGCCCGGTACCCGTTAAAATAATCCGTTTCATAGCCTATTGTTTTAGCAGGTTCGTTTGTTGCACTTCGGCGCTGCGTGTAACGAACAACTGATACCAGCCCACGTCGTAAGCGGACATATTGATGGAGATGGGCGCCGCGTACTGGTGCGTCTGCTGATAATGCAGGGCGCCGCCAGCCGTGCTTACTATGCGCACATCGAAAACAAAGGGCAGGTCGGGTGCGCCGGCTGTCGGCTCAATGGTAATCTGCACATCGGCTTGTACCGGATTGGGATAAACGCTTACCGTGAACGTTGGTTCCGGCGCAGCCGTGTCGGCTTCCGGCGCATCTCCGCCGAGAGGAACAGGAACAGTATCCGGAACCATTTCTTCGATGTAACGCATGATTCGATTTCCCGCCTCATCGTAACCGAATACGACTTTCTGCTGCGGGGTCTGTCCGCCGGCTATGCCGGCAAACAACAGGAACAATAGAGATAGAAAACATTTCATAGCAGGTCGGGGTTAAAGATTTATAAATAAAAAATAATCATTTTAAATTTACCCCGCAAAGGTAGAAAATGTTTTTGAAACAACAGAGATTACGAATTACGAAAGAACATAGACAATAGAGCATAGAGCATAGACAATAGAGCATAGAGCATAGACGGAAGACAATAGAGCATAGACGGAAGACAATAGAGCATAGACGTAAGAACATAGACGTCTTACGTCTTACGTCTATGTTCTTTTGTCTAACGTCTGAAAAAAAAGAGAACAGGCACGAAAATCATTTTATCGAAGGAAAAAACGAAAAAAACTCTCCAGAGATAAAAATTATCTCTGGAGAAATAATTTCTATCTCTCCAGAAATAACACTATCTCTTGAGAGATAATTTTTATTTCTCAAGAGATAATTTTTATTTCTCAAGAAATAATTTCTTCTTCTTCAAAAAATAATTTTTATCTCTCTACAGATAATGTTATCTCTGGAGAGATAGAAATTATCTCTTGAGAAATAATTTTTATCTCTTGAGAAGATTTTTCAAAATCCCACACCATTTTTATTTTGTCTATACAACCCGATTTTAATTTTAAACAAATAGCAACGCTCAACTCTCAACGTAATTCGTAATTCGTAATTCGTAATTATCTTTCCACTCCTATCAGCGTTGCCGACGAGCATTCCGTAATTCTTACCGACACATAATCGCCCGCCTTATGGCCGGCGGGGTAATTGGGGATTCGGTTTTTTAATTGCGAAGTGGCGGGGTTGTGGTCGGGGTCGGGGTAATTGGGGAGTGGGTGCTTTTAAGTGCGAACCGATAAGAGTGCCTGTTTCATTTTCTCGTGCACGATCGACATCATTTCTTTGGATGAGTGCGCGGCTACTTCGGTTTCGGGGATTTCGGGGAGGATGTGGAGGCGGAACACCTGTCGGGCCCTGAGACGCCAGCCCTGCTGGACAGCAAAATTGCCATCGATAACAACCGGCAGTATGGCCGTACCGGCGCGTTTGGCCAACAGGAAGCCGCCTTCCTTAAAGTCGTGCATCTCGCCGTCTCTGCTGCGCGTGCCTTCGGGAAAAAGCATGATGCTCTCCCCGCGACGGAGATAATCCTGCGCCTCGCGGAGCATCTTTACTAATCCGGCACGGTCGCCACGGGTGATGGTGATGTCGCGACGCAGCCACAACGCCCATCCGACAAAAGGCATTCGGAGGACTTCTTTTTTTGATATCCATTTAAAAAAAACCGGTACGTTATAAAGCATGCAAATATCGAGCATCGACTGGTGGTTGGACATAATGACGCAGGGCTTGCCGGGGACGATATGCTCCTTCCCCGTTATACGGACGCGCCAGCCCGGCGAAGCCCAATAATACAAGCCGACCCAGAAGCAGGAATAGTGGTGAAGCAAGCGCCGGTTGCGGTCGAAGAGGCCGGTAAGCCCCAGCAGCGTGAGCCCGCCAAAGAAGAGAGCAGGCGTGATCAGGGCAAAATACGTATAATAGCCGATGGAGAAGACGGTATCGATGCGTACAGTTCGGGCGTACCGGTAAAGCCGGTACACGAGCCAGCCGGCAAGGAGGCCGAAAGCGGCGCCGGCGAGGATGTCGCCCGGATAGTGCCGGCCTACGTAAATGCGGCTGTAGGCGACGAGCGCAGCCCATCCGTAGAGGCCGACGGTGAAGGAGTTCTTTTTTAGCAGCAGGGCGGTAACGGTGGCGGTGCCGAATATATTTGCCGCATGGTTTGAAATAAAACTTCGGAATGCTCCGCTACAGGCCTCGAGCGAATGGATAAGCCCCTCGAAGGCGATGCAGGGGCGGGGACGCTCGACGGCGTGTTTAATTAGATTCCCGACCATGTCGGTTAGGGCAAAGGTTAGGGCGATAGCCAGCACAGCCCCCAGCGCGGCCTTCCACGAATAGCGGCGGAAAAGCAGGACGATGATACCGATGTATAAGAGGCACCACGAAAGATGCTCGGATGCAAATACCATGAGCGGGTCGAGGATCGGGCAATGTGCTCCGTTAAGAAACAGGAACAGTTGTTTGTCGATTGTGTCAAGATAGTCGATCATTTGAATTTTTGCGTTGTTGAGCTGCAAAAATACGCTTTTTTTAGAACTAATGAAAAAATAATGCACATTCTCCATTATTAATTTGTACTTTTGCATCCCTATACGGAAACAAATGAATATACGAATAACCACACTTCTATTAATCCTGCCAGCGCTGCTGCAGGGACAAACCAGCAGTAAGGGGACGGAGTTCCGGCTGACGTTCGGGCGGAATATGAACCAGCCGTCTGGGAATGTGGCGTTGCAAATACGGGTTGTTGCCGCCGAAGCTGCGACGATTACGGGGAGCTATCCGGCCAATTCGGCGTTGAACTTTACGGTGGCGGTGGCGGCCGGAAGTGTATATACGCGAAACCTGTCGGGCGACGAGCGGGCGGCGGTGTATGCGTGGGAAACAGGCTTGACGAACCGTTCGCTACGCATTCAAACGACTGCTCCGGTATCGGTATTTGCCATCAATCAGCGTCCGGCTTCGACCGATGCCACGAATGTGTTGCCTGTCGCGGTGCTGGGGATGGAGTATTATCATGTTTCCTACCACGCCAATGTGCATTACGACGGCTATGCGATTGTGGCGACCGCCGACGGCACGCAGATTTATGTAAACAGTGCTCCGGTAGCCCTGCTGAACACGGGCGAGGTGTATGCCAACTATCATTCTGCGGCAAGCGACAAGACCGGGCTGCATGTTAGGGCGGATAAGCCGGTGGCTTATTTTGCCGTTAATCCCTGTGCCAACGTGCCGACAAATGCCGGGGCGTGCGACTGTCTGTACCAGCAGATGGCGCCGGTGGATGTCTGGGGGAAGCGGTTTTTAACGCCCGTTACGCGCCGCGCGCTCGACCGGCTGCGTATTGTTGCGGCGTATGACAGCACGCATGTGGTGCAGACGGGCGGCGTGCTTATATCCGGTGCGCTGACATTAAACAGGGGGCAGTTTGCGGAACTGGAAATCAATACAGCCTCCGGCGGATGCTATCTGGAAGCGGACAAGCCGATAGCTGTCGGGGCGTACATCACCGGCGCGTGGTATTTTAACAGCCCGCTGATGAATATCGGCGATCCGTCGATGGCATGGGTGCCGCCGGTCGAGCAGATGACGCCGAGCGTTGTTATTGCCCCGTTTATACCGAGCGGCACGACGGAACTGACCGAACATCATGCCCTCATTATAACGCCTACCGCTACGCGGGATATGACCACAATGGCCGCCGGCAACGGTATGCCGGCGGCCCTCGCCGGCGGGGTATGGACAACCGGGGCGAATGCCGCCTATTCGTTTTATTCCCTGCCTCTGTCGGATACCAACCAGACGTACTTCATAGCCAATCCCGGCGGGATGACCGTTATGGGATACGGGATGGGCGCGGCCGAGTCGTATTATTATCTGGCCGACGCCGCCTTCCGTACGCTCAATGCCGCCTTCGATATCGACAGTATCCACTATCAGGATATGGAGGGGCGGACGGTCTGCGACGGCGCCTTTACGATTACGGCCGTCCTCGAGTTCACGCCGAACCCCGCTCCCGGAAGCCTGCGATGGTTTATCGACGGCGTGGAAAATACCGCTGCGCGCGATTCCCTGTTGTGGCATATTGTACTGCCTGCCGGCGAACATACCATCGAGATGCAGGTAATCGACAGCCAGAACGAAACCTACATCCGCCATACCACCTTTACCGTCGCGGCGCTTCCCACGGTGGCCGTCGCAGCCGGCGGCCCGCCGTTCTACAGCGGTGAAAGCTATACCCTCTCCGTCCAAACACCCGACGGCGACCTCTCCTATTACTGGTACAAAGACGGAGAGGCAACGGGCATTACCGGCGTGGTGTACCTGCTGCCGTCGCTGCACGACGACGATGCCGGCGTCTATACCGTGGAAGCGGTATCGGCGCAGGGTTGCCGCACATGGTCGGCGCCGCTGGCGGTGGCGCTGTCCGAGCGGTTTGGATTCTTTATTCCGAATATCTTTACGCCCAATGGCGACGGGGTGAATGATAACTTCTACATCTCCGGCCTGGACAGCTACAGCCGGAACGAACTGACAATACTCAACAAGCGCGGCCGCACGGCCTTCTCGGCCGTCGATTACCACAACGAATGGTACGGCGACAACCAGCCCGACGACATTTACTATTACCGCCTGCGCCTCTACGACAGCCTCGGCACAGAAACGCTGCACGAAGGATATGTGCATATCAAACGCTGATTCAATTACGAATTATAACCATTAACCATTAATTATGATTCATCTGCAACAATTACGGTATATCACGCCGGATACCGTCGAAGCCTTTGCGCGGTTAATCCCTCAACTGACGGCTACCGGTACGCTGCCGACCGCAGAAACATTACAGCATATTGTCGATACAAAGGATTGTTTTTTATTCGTTGCCGACGAGGACGGCAAGACAGTCGGCTGTGCGACGCTGGTAATCGTCCGCATACCATCGGGAACGAAAGCATGGATTGAAGATGTTGTCGTCGATGGTAGCTATCGGGACCGGCACATCGGCGAAGAGCTGATAGCCTTTGTACTGCGTTTTGCAACAGCGCGGAACATCCGACAGATAGACCTGACATCGGCTCCATCGCGCGTAGCAGCCAATAGATTATACCAAAAAATGGGATTCCGGCAGAGGGAGACCAATGTGTATCGGTGGAAATTTTCCCAGCTCTAAATAAAACTGTACCTTTGTCGCGCATTTAAAAAATAGAAAGAAATGAAAGCATTTGTTTTTCCCGGACAGGGAGCACAGTTTACAGGCATGGGAAAAGACCTGTATGATAATGTACCGCAAGCAAAAGAATGGTTTGAGCAGGCGAATGATATTCTCGGTTTCCGTATCACCGACATTATGTTTTCCGGCACCGACGCCGATTTGAAACAGACAAAGGTAACGCAGCCGGCGGTATTTTTGCACTCGGTGGTATTGGCTAAATCGTTGCCCGGCTTCACGCCGCAAATGACGGCAGGGCACTCGTTAGGCGAATTTTCGGCGCTTGTGGCCAGCGGCGCCGTGAACTTTAAAGACGGCCTGAAGCTGGTTGCCGCCCGTGCCGCGGCCATGCAAAAAGCCTGCGAACAGCAACCATCGACCATGGCTGCCATTCTCGGCCTTAACGACACGGCTATCGAGCAAATTTGCGCCGAAACGGATGGCATCGTAGTGCCTGCCAATTATAATTGCCCGGGACAGTTAGTCATTTCAGGCACTGTGGAGGCGGTAACCGCTGCGTGCGAAAAAATCAAAGCCGCCGGCGCCAAACGGGCGATGATATTACCCGTAGGCGGCGCCTTCCACTCGCCCTTGATGGAGCCGGCGCGGCAGGAACTGGCTGAAGCCATTTATGCAACGCCTTTCAAAACGCCGCGTTGCCCCGTCTTCCAAAATGTGGACGCCAAGCCCTATACCGATTCCAAAACCATCAAAACCAACTTAATCGCCCAGCTAACCGCCCCTGTACGCTGGACGCAGATTATTCAAAATATGGTAGCCGATGGCGCTACGGAATTTACGGAACTCGGCCCCGGCACAGCCCTGCAAGGCATGATTAAAAAAACAGCGCCCGAAGTAATCGTTACCGGAAAACAAACCCTTTAGCCTGCTGCGGAACTATTTTATTTAAAAATTATTTGGCAGATTATAAAAAAAGCACTACTTTTGCACTCCAAAATTATAAAAATAATAATATGAAACAACACATTCATCCCGACACTTACCGACTGGTCGCTTTTAAAGACATGTCCAACGACCATATCATAATTACCCGTTCGACCGTGCACACGCGCGAAACCATTACGGTCGATGGCGTAGAATACCCGTTATCCAAAATCGAAATTTCCAATACCTCACACCCGTTTTACACCGGCAAGATGAAATTGGTGGATACCGCTGGACGTGTGGACAAATTCCGCAACCGCTATAAGAAATTTGAAAAAAATAAAACAGATTACCAAAATAACGAATAACGGTCGGCATCGTTCCCTACCGGGAACTTTTTGCGGAACGCATCTAACTCGTCCCGCGACAGCGTAGCGATCAACGCTTCCCCGTCCCTTTCTCCGGCGACGGCCACAACCTGCCCCTTAAAATCGACCACCTGCGACCGGCCGCCGTAGTGCGTGCCGGCACCGTCGCGTCCACAGCAATTAACGCCCGCCACATAACATTGATTTTCGATAGCGCGCGCCGGCAACAGGGTATCCCAGACAGGAAGGCGGGCAGCCGGCCAATTCGCCACATACAACAATAAATCATAGGCCTCGCCATAGTTGCGACTCCACACGGGGAAACGCAAATCGTAGCAAACCAGCGGGCATATCCGCCAGCCGGCGTATGCTACAATCAGCCGTTGCGTGCCGGCGGTGTAGAAGCGGTGCTCGTCGCCCATCGAAAACAGATGTCGCTTGTCGTACGTTTGATAAGAGCCATCGGGAAAGACAAAGAACAGCCGGTTAAAATAACGCTCGCGCTCTTCGATGATAACGCTGCCGGCGATAGCCGTTGCGCGGGCAACGGCGGTTCGGCGCAGCCACTGCAGCGTGTCACCGGCTTCGGTTTCCGCCAGCGCTTTGGCGTGCATGGAGAACCCGGTAGTAAACATTTCCGGCCATACAACCAAGCGCACATCGCCGGGCAAGGCACGGATTTGTGCTTCGCAGCGCCGGATGTTTTCCTGTTTATTTTCCCACGCAATGGCGGTTTGTAATAAGGCTATTTTCATTGCAAATGATTTAAAATGAAAACAAATTTACATAAAAAATGCTTGTCTTCAAATTTTCTCACAACAAATCGACGTATATCAAAAAATTTACTTACCTTTGCACCCCGAAACGCAAAATTGACGTACTGCCCGGATGGCGGAATAGGTAGACGCACTAGTTTCAGGGACTAGCGTTCGCAAGGGCGTGCAGGTTCGAGTCCTGTTCCGGGCACGGATTGAGAAAAAAGCTCGTTGGTTTTCAACGGGCTTTTTTGTTTGTGGAGATGCCGACTATGGCGCTTAATAACTTCTGAGTACAAAGGTATGAAAAATTGGGGGAAAATATACGAAACGGAAATTTCGCGCGGGAATAGACTACAAATCGGTGAACAGTTAATACATCAGTGTAGGGAATCCCCCCCCGGGATAATATATATCCTCTTGTTCCGGGTACTTTTTGTCGCCAAACCCCTTTTTCTGGATGTTTTTAAGCTGCTCGTCGGTAAGGGGCGGGCTTGTCAGCCACAAGTACACAAAGAGAGCGACAAAGAGTACTATCATTGTCAAAAATACGATTTTAGCTATTAGAATTAACATGGCTGTAATTTTATAATTGGTTTATAATTTTTGCAAATATACAAAAAAAATTTGAAATACAAAAAAAATGGGAACAAACGATGTAATTTTAGAAATTAAAGTTGAATACACAGATGCGGTCGTAAAGATTGCCGAGTTTCAACAGAAGATAGAAGAGACAAAGAAGGTACAGGAAGGCCTAAAGCAGTCCCTTGAAGAGGGAACTATTACAAAACAGGAATATCGGGAGTCGGTAGCGGCGTCAAAGATAGCTATAGACTCGTACAAAAAGAGTATCCAGCTGCTGGAAAAGGAAGTAAAGGACAACCTGAAAATAGAGAGGGAGCAGACGGGCAGCATCAACCAGTTGCGGGCGGCGCTGTCGTTATCGACCGCCGCCTACAACAAAATGAGCGAAGCCGAGCGGAATGCGGCAAAAGGGAAGGAATTACTAAAAGATATTTCCGATACGACCGCCAAACTAAAAGAATTAGAAGAGGCGCATGGCGACCACCGGCGGTCGGTTGGCGACTACGAAAAAGCCACCCGTAGCCTGCGCATGGAATTGCGCGAATACGTCGCGCAGCTTGCCCAAATGAAACTCGAAGGCAAGGAAAACACGCAAGAGTATCAAAACCTTGCGGAAAACGCCAGCAAACTGCGCGACACATTAGACGACGTAAACCAAACCGTAAATGCCGGAGCCAGCGACACTAAATATCTCTCCGGTGTAGCAGAGGGATTAAAGACGGCAATAGGCGGGTTCGGGCTACTGCAGTCGGCTATAGGGCTTACCGAGACGGAGAACGAAAAATTGAGAGATGTGATGCAAAAAACGCAAATTGTTATGACGGCAATAAACAGTTTAACAGCCATTCAAACAGCGCTACAAAAACAGTCGTCCGTTATGCAGTTAGTCGCCATTGCGCAGGAAAGGGCGAAAGCCACGGCTATTGCCCTTTCTACCAAAAGCACGATAGGGGCTACGGCGGCGCAGAAAGTATTTAACTTCATTGCTTCCATGAACCCATACGTAATGCTTGCCCTCGCCCTTGTTACCGTCATCGGCGCGCTGGCCGTGTTCAGTTCGAGTACCCAAAAAGCCGGCAGCGACATCGAAAGCCAAAACAGGCTGTTTGAACGGCAAAAAGAGCTTAACAATGAATATATCGAAAGCCTGCGTACCCGCGGCGAGACCGCCGCCAGGGTAGCATTGGAAGAGCTTAATGCGGAATGGAAGCTATCCCAGCAGAAGATTGCGACGGCGGAACACGAAATGAGAATAAACAGGGAGGGAAGCGAAGCGCACAAGGCCGCCACGGAGCTTTTGAGTGAAGCGCATGAGTCCTATAGAGAAACGTATAGAAACACTATCGCGATACTCGACGGCCTCATTGCCAAGCAGAGGGATTTAGATTTGAAGTCCATGTACCCGGACGAATATCAATACCAGATTGAAAAAATCAACGACGATTTGCAAGAACAGCTAAACCTGATAGCCACCCTTAAAGAGAAACATCCGGGCTTAATCAAACAGTATGAAGAGTACGCCGCCGCCGCCCAGCGCGTAGCCGCCGCCGACATCGCCGCCGTGAAGAAAAAACAGGATGAGGCCGAACAAAAGATTGCCGCCGAACGCGCTAAAACGCTTCTTGATATCACGCGTAAGTTAGAAGACGAAACGATTAAAATCCTTACCGACGCCCGCGAAAAAGCCTACGCCGAACAATCCGCCCGACACAGCCGCGAACTGGCCGACCTGCGCCGCAGCTATGCCGACAAAACAAAACTGTCGAAGGAAGCCGCCGCCCAACTCGCAGCGCTCGAAAAAGCCATGCAGGAACGGCAGGCCGCCGAAAGCGCCCAGCTCACCGCCCAGCTTAATGCGCAGGCTCTTACCGACAAACTCGCCTTCGAGCAAAAGAAAATACAACTTCAAATCGACGCGGCCAAAGCCGGTACCGACGCCGAATTTGCCGCCCGAATGGCGATGCTGCAAAACCGACGCTTAGCAGAACTGGCCGAAAACGCCCAGCTCGTCGAAAACAAACGGCAGGACGAGGCCGCCATCAACGCCAAATACGACGCCGAGGAATTACAGGCGCGGCAGGCGCAGGACATTTTAATTGACAATGAAGACGAATTGCGCATTTCGCTGAAAATTTTTACCTCGTTCGATTTTGTGCAGGAACTGCTGTCGTATGGCGCGACCGTAAAGATTTTACAGCCG
>JAISXF010000102.1 GCA_031270845.1 Prevotellaceae bacterium | reverse complement strand
TGCTTTTTACTGCAAAACTACTTCAATTCAAATCAAAAAATCAAAGAACGATTATATATATTTATATATAAATAATTTATAAGTGAAATTTATAAATTAACGCAACAACAGAGATTACGGATTACGAATTACGGATTACGAATGGCGACAAGCAGGCAACCTTATACAGTATATCTTTCGTACAGTATATCTTTCGCAGGCAATTTGTAATTGTCAGTCTGTGGATACGGCGAGGCCGATACGCTCCATACGGATGTAAAAGCACAGGGGCGTGTAGGGTTGTATCTGCCCCGAGCCGGTCTCGGCGTAGCCCAAAGCGGAAGAGAAAAAGACGACCGCTTCGCCGCCGGCCTTCATCTTTTCGAGGGCTTTCTTAAACCCGTCAACCAATCCCATTTCTTCGGTATATACCGTGGTCATTGTGGCGTAGGTTTTCGACGAATTATAGATACGGTGGTAGCTGGCGCTGTCGGCAATGTTGGTGTCGAACACAAAGCCGTCGAGCAGGTAGCCGACGTACCGGACATGGAAGGTGTCGTTGAGAGCGGCCACTTCGCCGGTGCCGGGAGTGAGTTCTGCGAAATACCAGGTATCGTCGTCTTCCGACGGCACATTATAATGGTTTTGGTTGTAGGTGAGCAGGGCGTTTTTCTCATACGCTGTGATGTCGCTCACTACCTCCAGCAGTTCGATGTCGAATACGGTAGGGGTTGTCAGCTGGCGGTCGCTGCTGCCGACGGTCGAGAGCCATGAAGGCATCAGGATACGCGCCTTTCCGCCCACGCGCATGTTGGCCAGGGCTTCTTCGATTCCGGCATAGATGCTCGAATGACCGATGCTCCACAGCCTGGGGCCGTAATAGATAGAGTCGGCAAAGAGGCCTAACTGCCGTGCGATACTGTCGCTGTTAGAATTGGCCGTACTGCTGCCTGTCAGTACATTTCCCGACAAGTCATAGGCTGTATAATTGACATATACATAATCCTGCGACTGCGGCTGTGTGCCGGCGCCCGGCTGTATTTCGATAAAATAAAGCCCCGAGGCTTTTGCCTGAGCATTCGGGTAATGAATGCCGACGTGGGCTTCGAGCCAGAGGCGTTCGTTTTCGTCGGCATTTTCGTCGGCCTGCACGGCGCATCCGGTCAGCGCCGCCGCCAGCGCCAGTGCCGCTACGCAGGCGGCATGTCTTGCATTATTCTTTCGGTTGTATTTCATCATTTATATTTAATATTATTTTATTTCATCATTTCATCTTTTCACCGCTACTTTTATCATATTCACTTCAAAGAGGAGCGCCGAGAGCGGGGGTACGGCGCCGACGGCCGTGTTTCCATAGCCTGCGGAGGCGGGGAAGAGGATTTCCGCCTGTTCGCCGGTTTGCATTCCGCGCAGCCCGTCGTCGAGTCCGGGGAGGTAGCGGTCGATGCCGACTATCCCTTTCCCGTTATCGTGGAGGGGCGGGGTAAAGCCCAGCGTGTCGCGGTTGGTATCGAAGGGGGTTTTTGCGCCGCTGTTGGCAAAGATATAGGCAATGTAAGAAAAATAGACCGAATCGCCGGTGCCGGCAGCGGTTCCCGTGCCGGGTTTATAGATCAGGCGGTAAGTCGCGTTATTGATTACCAGAGAAGCATGGAGGGAGGTGTCGGCTAACTGGCGATTGACATAATTGTCGATCGCTTGCGCCTGGGTGTTTTCGGCTTCGCGTTCCGTTTCGGAGCGGCAGGAGCCGAGCAGGCATATAGCGGTTATGAGGACTAATTTTTTCATGGCTTCGGGGGATTTATGGCGACGTTCAGTACTTCGATGTCATAAATCAGTATGCTTCGTTGGGGGATTTTGTCTCCGTCGCCATAGATTCCGTAGGCGAGCAGCGGGGGGAAGATGAACGAAGCCCTGGCGCCTTTTCGGAGCGATGCGGCGACGCGATGCAACCCCGATATTTCGGCGGTGTTGCCGGGACGGAAGGTGATGATCCGGTCGTTGTAGCATACTTCGCCGGAGAGCAGGCGGATGGTGGCGCGCAAGGTGAGGATGGTGCTGTCGGTGGCGGCGATGCCTTCGCCGTGGCGGGTAATCATACCGTAGTAGCCGTCGTCGAAGCGCTGCATCGGCAGGCGGTGCCGGCGGATGTAAGTTTCGATTTGCCGGTTTTCGCGTTCGACCATTTCGCGGTTCAGTTCGATCATCGCATTTTTGTTTTCGGGCGTCATGGGCGCGGGGGCGATGGCCGTCGGACGCGACGTATCGCAGCACGACAGCAGGGCGCAGAGCGCAAGCAGGGGGATAGAAATGTCAGACAGCTTCCAGTTCATCTTTATATTCAGCTAATGATTGAATGAGCTTTTGCACGGTGGCATCGAGCGGAAGGAACGACGTGCCGCCGGCGGCGTTCAGGTGCCCGCCGCCGTCGAAGTGGGCGCGTGAAAAGCGGTTGACTGAAAAGGCGCCAATCGAGCGGAACGAGAGGCGGATGTTTTCGGGATTTTCCGAGAGGAAGCATGAGAGTACGACATTTTTAATACTCAGCGGGTAGTTGACAAATCCTTCGGTGTCGCCGGGCTGGAAACGGAAGCGGTCGAGTTCGGCACGCGAGAGGGCAATGTAGGCTGTCCGATATTCGGGCAGCACCACCATTTTTTCGTTGAGCGCGTAGCCGAGCAGCCGCATTCGGTGATCGGCATAATTATTATATACCAAATCGTAGAGACGGTCTTTATCGATACCGTATTCGAGCAGTTCGGCCACGGTGCGGAATGTGTCGGGGCGGTTACAGTTGTTCCGAAAATTATTGGTATCGGTCATCATGCCGGTATAAAGGGCTTCGACGGCCGACAGGTTGAGCGACGGTAGCAGTCCCATCTCCGTTATAATATGGTAAAGTACTTCGGCCGACGAGCAGGCTTCGACTTTCGAGAGGCAGAGAACAAATTCATCTTCAGCGGGCTTCAGGTGGTGGTCGATAAGCACGCGCGGCACCGGTAACTGGCGGATGTATTCGGCCATTCCATCGAGCCGTGAGAGGTTATTGAAATCGACGCAGATGATCATATCGGCGATGTCTAATATGGTGCGTGCCTTGGTACGTGCGTGTTTGTATATCACGATGTCGTTGGCGCCAGGGAGCCAGTGTAGAAATTCAGGAAAGGGGTCGGGGGCAAAGACGGTCGGGTTTTTGCCCAGCGCCCGCAGACAGTGCGCCAGCGCCAGGCCTGTGCCGATGGCGTCGCCGTCGGGATTGGCGTGGGTGAGCACCGCTATCCGCTGCACATCCTGCAGGAGGTGGATAAATTCGTCCACCTGTTCATACATTATAAAAGGTTCTGACATTTCTAAACTCAAAATAGAATGCACAAAGGTACATAAAATATATGAACTATGAATTGATATGTCCCGTCCTGAAAAAAGCGGACCGGTTGCTACTATTTTTGTTACAAAAAATAAATAAGGCAAAAGACCGCTATCTCAAAAAAAGTCGTAATTTTGCATCGCAAAATTATCGTAAATTGTATATAGTGCATACATTGAATTTCATAGACCTCTTTGCAGGTGCAGGCGGACTGTCCGAAGGCTTTATTCGGGCAGGTTATACGCCTTTGGCGCATATCGAAATGGGTAAGTATGCTTGCGATACGCTCAAAACCCGTGCCGCTTTTCATTGGGTGAAAGCCAATAATCAACTGCAAAAATACGAAAAATACCTGCACGAAAAACAGGAAAAGGAAGACGGCAGCAAACTTTGGGAACAAGCACCCAAAGAAGTAATTGATACCGTTATTCAGTCCGAAATTGGCGAAAAAACTATTGCAGGGCTTTTTGAAGATGTCGATAATCTGATAGGTAATAAACAGATAGATATTATTGTAGGCGGTCCGCCCTGTCAGGCGTATTCAGTTGCAGGACGCGCAAGAATGGGCAAAGCCGTTGAAGACGACCCGCGTAACGAACTGTATAAGTATTATGTCAAGTTTTTGGAACGCTACCAACCGAAAATGTTTGTGTTTGAGAATTTTAAATTAGCCGCTTAAAAAGATAAAGATATGAATATCAAAGAAAAAATACAGGAATTAGAACAACGGGTGAAAGATTACACGCAAACAATCAGTGTCCGCGCACTCGAATACACGCCGTTCATTGTAGAAGTTGGCGCATTAACTGTTGGTACGGATGACAAAGGCGTTGTTATTGCTGAAAACAAACGCTTTCCGATGCAATTTTCGGAAAAAGCGGTAAAAGAAATTTGCTCAATGAATTTCAGTGATTGTTTTGGCAATAAAGTGCAACCAAAAGTTTTCAGCAAACATGAATGG
Organism: Prevotellaceae bacterium; assembly: GCA_031270845.1. Lineage (GTDB taxonomy): Bacteria > Bacteroidota > Bacteroidia > Bacteroidales > UBA932 > JAIRKX01. The sequence goes on along the minus strand of JAISXF010000102.1, from coordinate 404 downwards.
TACAGCGAACAGATTGAGCAATTAAAAATGAGTATAAACGAATTTAAGAAGTTGCTCTAAATGAATTATTACTACCGAAATACAATAAGCAACTTTCTGAAAAGAAGCACCGATGAGATAATCGGCTCAATCACTCGCCACAATGAGTTTGATGCAACTTTCCTGCAAAACAAATCGTGGGAACAGCAAATTCCAATTTTGAAAAATGCTTTGCAAGGTGTTGAAGGCGAAGTCTTTTTTGAGTTTTCAATCCCACGAATGGGGAAAAGAGTTGATACGCTTATTGTTATCAAAAATGTAGTTTTTGTCGTCGAGTTCAAAGTAGGAGAAAGCCATTTTCTAAACCATAACATTGAGCAGGTGTGGGATTATGCTTTGGACTTAAAAAACTTCCATAAGACAAG
>JAISXF010000031.1 GCA_031270845.1 Prevotellaceae bacterium | reverse complement strand
GGGTAGTCGGTAACGTAAGCGCACCAGTTGAACTTGGTATCGTTGAGGCTGGCGTCGAGCGTTACGGTGAGCGTCGAGGAGAAGGGCGCCGTGGGCGTTCCCTTTAAATAAAAGCCGCGCCCGTTGAGCGAGCCGGCGACGATAGCCCCTGCGCCGGTCGCTGTGGCGTCGGTAACGGTGGCAGCCGTCCAGTTGCCGGCTGTTCCGCCGGCGACAATGGGCTGGTAATCGACGAAGACCCATACCGTATCGCGATGGCGGGGCGGCGTCGGGGCGGTGTTCCAGAAAACCTCGAAAGTAACGGTGGGCGGCGTGGCCGCGTAGTCGGCGCCGAGCTGGTTGATTTCGACAACGCGCGACTGCCCGAAGGCCAGCGGGGAGAGGAACAAAAACAGGGTGGGGAGTAAAATAATTTTTTGCATATTTTGTTATATGTTGTGTGTCAAATTGTAATTCAATGCTTATCGGGTATGACTTCCGACTGTATGATGATGCGCTTTGGTTCCGATAATATATATTATCGGAAGTGACCGGCAAACACAAACAAAAAGAAGCATTTAGTACGATGAAAAACAAAACGGAAAAAATGGAAAAAACCATCATCCAAAGATACGGGCATCAAAAAAGCGCCCGAAAAGCGCTTACCATGACTGTCTTAAAAAATTATTTGGCGGGTATTTTTTTTGGTTCCGATAATATATATTATCGGAACCGGATGCAAAGATAGTTAATATTTGGAAGATGCAAATTTTTTGAACTAAGAGTTAAGAGTTGCCTGCGGCGGATACTATTGGTAGCTCCCGGTTAGCAGCTGGTAGCTCCCAGTTGACGACTGGTAGCTCCCAGTTGCAGGGATATTTATTTGCTTTGTATGATTTCCCGTCACGGCATCCCTGTTAATAGCACGCCGCCCCCCGCAGCAATTGTCTATCCGTCTATCCGTCTATCCGTCTATCCGTCTATTGTCTATCCGTCTATTGTCTAAAAGTCTCATTTTTTTCGTACTTTTGCAAGCCCATTCTCAAAACAGATACCTTTGTGAATAATAATTAATGATGAACGACAGCGCACTGACAGTAAACAACGGGGTAGCACAACCCCCCATGGTTAATCCCGATGTAGCTAAATTGTTCGGGCGCCGGCAGGCGTTGCCGGAAGTAGCGGAATATGTAGATGGCATCCTTGCCGGCAATGTGGTGATGCTAAGCCGTGCCATTACCCTGATAGAAAGCCGGCGGAACGACCATCAACAGGTGGCGCAGCAGGTGCTGGAAGCATGCCGGCCACATGCCGGGCGGTCTGTCCGGATAGGCATCACGGGCGTGCCGGGAGCAGGGAAAAGTACGTTTATCGAAACCTTTGGCGGCATGATTACCGCCCGCGGGCATAAGCTCGCCGTGCTGGCCATCGACCCGGGCAGCGAGCGCAGCAAAGGCAGCATCCTCGGCGACAAAACAAGGATGGAAACCCTCAGCGCCGACCCGCACGCCTTTATCCGCCCGTCGCCGGGGACGGGGTCGCTTGGCGGCGTGGCGCGTAAAACCGGCGAAACGGTCATCCTCTGCGAAGCCGCCGGATTCGATTATATCTTTATCGAAACCATCGGCGTCGGCCAGTCGGAGGTGGCGGTGCATTCCATGACCGATTTCTTTTTGCTGCTGCTTATCTCCGGCGCGGGCGACGAGTTGCAGGGCATCAAGCGGGGCGTCATGGAAATGTCGGATCTGATTGTAATCAACAAGGCCGACGGCGCCAATATCCCCAAAGCACAGCAGGCACAGGCTCAATACCAGAGCGCCCTGCGCCTGTTCCCCCCGCCGCCGTCGGGCTGGACGCCGCATGTGCTTACCTGCTCGGCAATGGAAAAAACAGGATTGGATACGATTCTCCACAACATCGAAGGATATATAGCAATAACAAAAGCCAACGGCTACTTTGAACACCGCCGCCGCGAACAGGCTCGCTACCGCATGTATGAAACCATCAACGAAACCCTGCAGAACAACTTCTACCGCAACGAGCGCATCGCCGCGCGGTTGGAACAGGTAGAGCAGCGCGTCGTCCGCGGCGAACTCAACCCCTACGAAGCCGCGGCACAATTATTAATGGTTAAGCATGAATGATGCATTGCCTGCCCGAAGAGACCACCATTACCTAATTATTATATGATTTTCGACATACTCAAAAATACGTTTTTCATCACCGGTCTGGTGATGGTGATGATGCTCTTTATTGAATATATTAATGTGCGGTCGCGGGGGCATTCGTTTGCGCGGCTGCAGCGCTCGCCGCTGGGGCAGATTGTAGTGGGGGCGCTGCTGGGCATTATTCCCGGATGTATCGGCGGTTTTGCGGCGGTGTCGCTCTTTACGCACAACATGCTTTCGTTCGGAGCGCTGGTGGCGATGACCATTGCCACCACCGGCGACGAGGCCTTCCTGCTGTTTGCCATGACGCCGGCGACGGCAATCACAATCAATGGCATCCTGCTGGCCATAGCCGTAGCGGCGGGGTGGACAGTGAGCCGCTACGTGAAAAACTTCCCGACACCCTTCACGGCAGCGCATTTTGCGTTGCACGACCACGAACAGGCGCCGGCGCACGGGGGCTTTTGCAGGAACATCGCCGGTAACCTGCGGCATCTGTCGCTGCGGCGGGCGATGCTGCTCTGCGGGCTGTTGCTTTTTGCTGTCGCGATGCTTGCGGGGGTGCATGATCATCATCATGCGCACGGCGCCGAGCCCCACGCCCACGCGCACGGTGCGATGCTCTTTGGCGAACGCTGGCTCAACTGGCTGTTTGCGGCCGTGAGCCTCGTGAGTTTCGTGCTGGTGGCGTCGGTCGAAGAGCATTTCCTCGAAGAGCATTTGTGGAAGCATGTCATCCGTTCTCATTTTTTCAAAATATTCCTCTGGACGCTGGGCGCGCTGGCGGTCATTGCGGTTATCCACGGTCTCTTTGGGCGTAACGACATGCACGAGTGGCTTGGCGACAACCGCCTCTTAGTGCTGCTCACCGCCATCCTCGTCGGGTTGATTCCCGAATCGGGGCCGCACCTGATTTTTATTACCCTCTACGCTTCCGGGTCGATACCTTTCAGCGTCCTGCTCGCCAACTGCGTCGTACAGGAAGGCCATACCGCGCTGCCGCTGCTGGCCGAAAGCCCGCGCGCGTTTGTATGGGTAAAAATACTGAAAGCCGGCATGGGACTGCTCATAGGTCTCGGCGGGTACTGCGGCGGATTTTAACAGTTATTAGTAATAGCAATGAATACTTCTTTTCTGCAACAGACAGCCGGCGCCCTGCTGGCACACACGGCGGAGGCGGCGTCGATTCCCTCTCCGGCACAGCCGCTACCCAGCGTAGAGCGGATAAAAGAGCTGATGAATCGCCTGAAGACAATCCTCTTCCCGGGCTTTTTCGGCGATGCCTGCGCCAACGAAATGGCGATGACCGCTTCCCTCGAACGCCTCTATCCGATACTCGACGGGCAAATCCACAGCGGACTGTGTTTTGCCGGCAACGCCACCCCGACGGCGCTATCGTCGGCCACGCTCACGCACGCTTTTATCGCCCGCCTGCCGGCCATCAAACGGCAACTGGCTACCGACGTCAAAGCCGTAAAGGACTGCGACCCCGCAGCCACCGGATACGGCGAAGTCATCTTTTGCTATCCGGCTATTCTCGCCATGCTCCACTATCGCGTAGCGCATGAGCTGCTGCAGCTCAACATCCCGCTGCTGCCGCGCATTATCACCGAGCTGGCACATTCCGCCACCGGCATTGATATTCACCCCGGCGCCCGCATTGGCGACTATTTCAGCATCGACCACGGCACCGGCGTCGTGATTGGCGAGACCTGCATCATCGGCAACCACGTCCGCCTTTACCAGGGCGTTACGCTCGGCGCCAAAGGTTTTGTCCTCGACAGCGACGGCCTGCCGATCAACCTGCCCCGCCACCCTGTTATCGAAGACAATGTCATCATCTATTCCAACTCGACCATCTTAGGACGCATCACCATCGGCCATGATTCCATCATCGGCGGCAACATCTGGCAGGTATTCAGTGTCCCTCCGCATTCGCGGATAGTACAGAAAAAAGCCACCACCACCGCATTCATCGACGGACTGGGGATTTGAATTACGAAAGAACATAGACTTTTAGACTTTTAGACTTTTAGACAATAGACGTGAATTGAAAAAGTCTATTGTCTAAAAGTCTTCCGTCGTAATTCGTAATTTGTAATTCGAATAATTCGTAATTAATTTGGCTGTCATTTTGGCAGAGTATAGAGTATTTTATGCCGTTTTGACAGGAAAGCACCCTCGTACCACCGGCAGAAACGCCTCGCGAGTCCGAAAACACCCTCGTACCATCGGCAGAGCCGCCCCGCAGGTCGAAAACGCCTTCGTACCATCGGCAGAACCGCCCCGCAGGTCGAAAAGTGCCTTCGTACCATCGGCAGAACCTGCTTTTCGACCCAAATACAGGTTCTGCCGGTGGTATTCACCTTCCCGCAAGTCGGCGAGGCTATTT
>JAISXF010000030.1 GCA_031270845.1 Prevotellaceae bacterium | reverse complement strand
TAAATATTTCCCGACCGCAATAATCCAGTCGTCAAAATAGCCGTCGTTTATGGCTGTTTCCGGCTGTTTGTCTGCCCGTTTTTGCAACTCTTTTTCCTTTGTCTGCAACTGAATGGTATGAGGAGGCAGCGCCGCCGACTGCCGTGTTCACTTCTTTACTTCAGTAGCCGCTGTTTATCGGCTGTAGGGTTCAAGGTGCAGGATAACTGCCGCAGGCAATTCATAATTCATAATTCATAATTAAAACCTTATCTTTGCAGTTCAAATGAAACGAGTGAAGGCAAGGATACGGAAAATAGCGATTATTGTACTGGCGGTGCTGGCGGGTTTGCCGGTGTCGGCGTATTTGCTCATTAAGCTGCCGGCGGTGCAGGGGTTCGTGGCGCAGCGGCTTACGGCGGAACTGTCGGCACGGCTGTACCCGGCGTCGGTGTCGGTGGGACGGGTGCATTATGCGCTCTTTACGCGACTGCTTGTCGATGATGTACGGGTTATCGACCTGCAGGGCGACACGCTGTTGTCAGTGCGGGAGGCGGCTTTTACCCTCTCGGGGGTGAGCGTGGGGAAGAAGCGGCTGACGGTGGGGCATGTGCATCTGAACGACGGGGTTTTCAATCTGTACAGCTATGCGCTGAATGCGGACGAAAACAGTACGAATATCAGCGATATTGTCGAGCATTTACAGGGCGCAGGCGATACGTCGGCGTCGGTGTCGGCGTCGGCTCCGTGGCAGATGTCGGTGCGTCATCTTACGCTGGAGGATTTCCGTTTTACGTTCCGCAACCTGCAAAACCCGACGGAGGCGCCCGATGCCCGTGTTGTCGATTTTAAAAATCTGAACCTGCGGGATATTTATATTGATGCACGTAATTTGCGGTTAGAGCGCGACACATTGTTTTTCGCCCTGCGCGAGGTGCGTTTTCTTGAGCAAAGCGGGTACCAGCTACAGCGCCTGACGGCCGGGCGCGGCCATGTGTGCGGCACGCAGGTTTTTTTGGGCGATGCGGAGCTGGTCGATAATCATTCGCATCTTTATATGAACTATTATAAAATGGATTTTGAGAGCGTCCGTTCGTTCGGCGACTATGAGGAGGAAGTGCGGATGGAAGCCGATTTCGACCGGGCTTATTTTTCGTTCCGGACGGTGGGGCATATGGCGAAGGATTTTCATATCAATCCGGGTTTTTACCTCACGGGCGTGGTGGGGGGCACAGTGAGCCATCTGCGCAGCGACCGGCTTGAGCTTCGTTCGGATTCGCTGAACGTGGCGCTGGCGGTCAAATTCCGCCTGACGGGGTTACCCGATATTGAGACCACGATGATGGACATCCGGGTGCCGGAGCTGACTGGCAATGCGGCGCATATAGCCGCGCTGGTGCAGCGTTTTGTGCTGCCCGATACGCTCGAGCTGGCGGCGCTGACGGCATCGCTCGAGCGCATCCGGCTGACGGGCAGTTTTACGGGGCTGTATAATGATTTTGTGGTGCACGGGCAACTGCATACCGGTTTGGGGATGGCGCGGTTCGACATCGCGCTGGCGCCCGGTGGCGACGCCGGCGTCGCGATTGAGGGCGATGTACAGGCCGAGAAGTTTCATATCGGAAAATGGCTTCGCGCTGCGCCGACGGTGGGCGAGGTGTCGGGGCATGTAAGCGGCCGGGGGACGGTGCGGCCGGCGCGTGTCGGAGGGCTGCAGCTGGAGGTCGCAGGCCGGCTGTCGCAACTGGAACTGGCCGGCTACCCGTATAGCGCCATCGAACTGAAGGGGCTGGTCGAAGGGCGGGGCTTTGAGGGAACGGTGGATATCGACGACCCGAACCTGCAGCTCTCCTTTGCCGGCGGGGTGCATTACCCGCCGGGCGGAGATACGGCGTGGGGATATACGTTCGATTTCGATGCGCAGGTACACCGCGCCGATTTGGCGGCGTTGCGGTTGAATACTCGCGACTCGGTGTCGGTGCTGCAGGCATCGGTGCGTGCCGATTATGCGGCTTCGGATCATGCGCTCGACGGGGTCGGGCATATTGCCGTTAGCGGCCTTCGATATACCGGCCGCGACGGGGAGCAGCCTCTTGGCGACATCATGGTGAACGCCCTGCGCAAGGCATCGACATACAAAAACACCCTGCGTTCCGACTTTTTGACGGTCGATTACGAAGGCGACCGCCCGCTGTCGTTCTTTTTCCGCCGGGTAGCCGATGCGGCACTCAAGGAGCATCTGCCGGCGCTGGCCGGCGTCGCGTCGCCCGGGCGAGATACGCTGCCGGCGGCATGTACATTGAAAGTGCTGACAAAAAACAGCGCGGCGGTGGCCGATATTATTGTTCCCGAGCTGTACATCGCTCCGCAGACGGAAGCGCTGCTGACCCTGCTGCCCGACGATTCGCTGGCGCTGCGGCTCACCAGTGGCGGGCTGTCGTGGCAGGCGCATCAGCTGCGGAATGTGGTATTGACGGCCGGCAATAACCGCCAGCAGCACCGTGCAACGCTCACGGCGGGGGAAGCCGTACTGTGGGGGCTGCCGATGCGGAATGCTACGGCGCAGGCCGTCGCCGCCACCGACCGGCTGCAGATGCACCTGCAATATGATAATAAAACCGAAACGCAGCACCGCGGCACGCTGGCCGGGGCGATGCACTTCTACCGCGAGGCGGCCGACTCGGCGATGCTGGCAGGGTTGCAAATACTCCCCTCGGAGGTTGTCATTAATAATAATGTATGGCACATCGACTCGTGCGACATTGTGTTCGACAAAACGGTGCATATCCACCGTTTTCATGTATCGAACGACTCGCAGGAAATCCTGATAGACGGCAGCCTGTCGGACCGGCCGACCGATACACTGACCCTCCAGCTGACCAACTTCGACATCGCCAACGTGAATTATGTAACCGGCCGGGAGGGCTACCTCTTCGGCGGCTCGCTGTCGGGGCGGGCACGGATGACCAGCGTCTATCGCTCGCCGCGCTTCTTTGCCAACCTGCAGGCCGCAGCCGTGCACGTCAATACGCACCGATTAGGCAGCCTGCTGGTGCGCAGCCTGTGGGACGACCCAAACCGGCGCCTCAACCTGTCGATGATTGTACGCAACGAGGCGCGCACGCTTTTCAGCCTGACGGGGAATTATATGCCATCGACGAATTATATAAACCTGAAAGGCGCCTTCGACCGGCTTTCGCTGGTGTTCCTTGAGCCGCTCTTTTCGGGCGTGCTCACGCAGGTAGAGGGCAACCTGTCGGGCACAGCGAACCTTTACGGCAACCTGCAAAACCCGACGCTCAAAAGCAGCGGCCTGCAGGCCGAGCAGGTCGCCGCCACGGTCGATTATCTCAAAACACGGTACACGTTTAACACGCCGGTGTGGATCGACGCCACGTCGATAGGCTTTACCGACGCCGAGGTGAGCGACGGCGCCGGGGGACAGGCGGGGCTGTCGGTGCGGGTAACGCATCAGAACTTCCGAAAGCTGGCTTACGAAGTTACGGCCACGGCACGCAACCTGTGCGTGCTGCGAACCACCGAAAAGGACAACGAGTTTTTCTACGGACAGGCCTTTGCCTCGGGGCGGGCGACGATTAAGGGGCGCCCGGGCGAAACACGCTTCGATATTAACCTGCAAACCGAACGTAATTCGCACATCCGCATCCCCGCATCGACACCGGCGAAAACCGGCGGCGCAGGGCTGCTCACCTTTACCGAGCCTCCCAAAGACAGCCTGCCCGACGCCTTCGTGAGCCCAAGAAGGCAAGCGGCGGAAACACCCGCCAACCTCGACATCACACTCAACGTGCGCGTATCGCCCGAAACCGAAATGCAAATCGAACTCGATAAGCGCACCGGCGACATTATCCGCAGCTACGGCTCCGGAACGATTAAAATGGAAATCAATCCGGCGACCGACAAGTTCAACCTCTTTGGCGATTATACCGTCGAACGGGGCGATTACCTCTTCAGCATCCAAAACTTCAATCTTATTACAAAGAAATTTTATATCAACGAGGGCGGGCGCATTGCCTTCAACGGCGGTATTCGCAACACCAACCTCGACCTGACGGCGCTCTACAAAACCAAAGCGTCGCTCAACGGGCTGCTCTCCGACTCGTCGTCGGTGGTTACGCGCCGGCCGGTCGATTGTAAAATATATATCACCGGCAACATGCTCAACCCCTCGCTGCGCTTCGATGTCGATGTCCAAAGCCTCGACGCCGAAACCCGCGCACGGGTGCAAAGCGCATTGAGCAGCGAAGAAAAAATCAAACGACAGTTCCTCGCCCTGATGGTCTTCGGAACCTTTATCCCCGACCGTGAACTGACCTTCGATACCGGCGTCGCGGCACTGGGCAGCGCTACGGAATTATTATCAAATCAGGTAAACAATATGCTTAACCAGCTCAATGTGCCGCTCGATATCGGGTTTACCTACATGCCCTCGCAGCAGGGACGCAACGAAGCCTACGACATGAACTTTTCGACGCAGCTGCTCAACGACCGGCTCACGATTAACGGCAGCTTCGGGTCGGGCAACAGCCGCACACAGTCGTTTGCCAACGACTTTAACGCCGACATCCGGCTCACGGAAACAGGCAAGCTCTACTTCAAACTCTTTACCCGCTCGGTCGATCAATATACCGATATTATCGACAACAGCCAGCGATATGGTATCGGACTGATGTATCAGGAAGAGTTTTCGACCTTCGGAGAACTGTACCGGCGGGTTTTCGGCCGGCGTAAACCCGCCGCCGCACCGGCCGCCGATACCGCCACCACCCCCCGACGCGAAGAAAACGAAAGACAGCCATGAACGAACGGATGCAGATTATCGTTTATCCCTCCATCGGAGAGGTATATTTCCGAAAAATGGCGCTCTCGCGGTCTATCAAAATATCGTTACGCAACGGCCGCAGCGTGCTCGTTACATTGCCGCTGAATACATCCTTCGAGACTGCGGAACTGTTCCTGCACGATAAAATCGAATGGGTCATCCAGGCGATGGATCGTCTCAAAGCCGCCGGCGAAGCCCGCCAGACGCGGTTTACCCCCGACACCGACTTCAATACCTGTGCCCGCAAGGTACGCCTGCTGCCCGACGTGCGCCAAAACGTGCGCGTGCAACTCACCGACGACACCGTATTTATATACTACCCCGTCCACCTGCCGGTTGATGACCGGCGGTTGCAGCTCGCCATCCGCAAAGCGGTGGAACACGCCTGGAAGGTGGAAGCCCACGAAATACTGCCGGCGCGTATCGCCCGACTCTCCGCGCAAAGCGGCTTGCCGTTCACACAGCTGCTGATTAAACGCACGGTGTCATACTGGGGACTCTGCGCGCCCGACAACAGCATCACCCTTAACATCCACCTGATGCACCTGCCCGTACATTTGATTGATTACGTCATCCTGCACGAGCTTTGCCACACGCGCCACAAAAACCACGGCCCCAGCTTCTGGGAACTGCTTAACAGTCTCACCGGCGGCCACGCAAGAGAATATGCCAAAGAAATGAAAAAATACAGCACAAGAGAATATTGAATAACTATGAAGTATGAAGTATGAAGTATGAAGTATGAAGTATGATACCTGCCTGTCGCATCATTATTTATAATATTATCTAAAATCTAAAAGTCTAATGTCTCAAAGTCTAATGTCTCATGTCTAAAATAAAAGTATATATAGCCGTATGTACGGCGATGCTGCTCTTCGGGATGTCGTTTGTGTGGACGACCGACCTCGTGGGGGCTATTCCTCCGTTTCCGCCACAGAGCCTGTCGATGTTCCGGATGTGTATCGGGAGTGCGGTACTGTTCCTCTTTCTTGTCCTTACCCGCCGCCCCCTGCGCATAGCAACGGCCGACATCCGGTGGTTCCTGCTGCTGGCGCTCTTCGAGCCGTTCATCTATTTTCTCGGCGAAAATAACGGACTGCGAATTACCCAGTCGCCGTCGATTGGCGCCGTGATACTCGCTACCGTTCCGGTATTTACGATGCTGGCCTGCTTTTATGTCTTTAAGGAACGCCCGACATGGACGAATATCGTGGGCGTGCTGTGCACCATTCCCGGCGTGGGGATGGTGATGCTCACCGGCGACTTTACGCTGCAGGTGCCTCTGGCCGGTATCGGACTGCTATTCGTGGCGGCGCTTTCGACGGCGGGCTATGCCGTAGTCATCCGCCGGCTGCATCATTATTCGGCCATCACCATCGTAGCGTATCAGAACCTTGTGGGCGCGCTTTATTTCCTGCCGCTGGTGCTGCTTTTCGAGCGCGACGCCCTCGCGGCGGTAGCCTGGAGCCGGCAGGTCGTCTATCCGCTGACGATGCTCTCGGTGTTTGTATCGGGCGGCGCGTTTGTGTTGTTTGTAACCTCCATTAAATACATCGGCATCACGCAGGCCAACATGTTTTCGGCGCTTATTCCTATCATCACCACCATCGCCGCCTTCCTTATGGGGCGCGAAACGATGAGTCTGCAACAAATCATCGGCATCGGCGTAGTGATTTTCGGGGTGATACTGTCGCAGAAGAATGGAAAGAGAAGTTCAGGCAAAAAAATGTAACAGGATTTATAATTTTTAAAAAATTGCCTACCTTTGCGCATCATATCCAATATAAATATATGTCTGCTGTTAATAAGTTTCTAATAAAAAATGCCGGAGCCCCCGGATTTATACCGGAAAAACCCGTAGCTTTGCGCTGCGCTGACGCATTCAGCACAGCACAGCACAGCACAGCACAGCACAGCATAATTATTTCTTAAATACAAAAACCACGGTTTTTCTTTCGCCAGCCCGGCTGGGACGGAAAAAAACTGTTTTTTTCTTTCGCCAGCCCGGCTGGGACGGAAAAAAAACGTTTTTTTCTTTCGCCAGCCCGGCTGGGACGAAAAAAAACGAGTTTTTTCTGTTCCCGAAACTCGCGGGAACAAAAAATCATTTAAAAATTCATTAAAATTAATATCGTTATGAAACAGCTCTTTTTAATTGCAATCTTATCGCTGTCCCTGACGGCAGCCTTCGGGCAGTCGCGCGTTGTCGAAATCAACCAGCTTGGCGCCGACTACGCGGCCACGCCGCCCACCGTTACTTTCGAGGTTTTCTGGAACACCGCCCCGACGCCGCCCCGCCATCGCGATACGGTATGGGTGTTCGTCGATTACCAGCCCATCGTCGCCGGCGGAACAGCAGGCAACTGGACGGCTGCCACCGTTACCAACGCCACATCGACCGGCGACGGGAGCATCGTCGCCGGCTCGCTCAACGGACGCGGCTTTTATTTAAAGGGAACGCCCACGGCGCCCTTCTCCTCGACGCTCACCGTAACGCTCGACGCCAGCCTCAACGATACCAAGTTCAACTGGTGCGCTTACGTTACCGACTACCC
>JAISXF010000088.1 GCA_031270845.1 Prevotellaceae bacterium | reverse complement strand
ACTTGAGATGACCTCCGCCACCCTTGAGATGAACTCCGCCACACTTGAGATGAACTCCCCCACACTTGAGATGAACTCCGCCACACTTGAGATGAACTCCGCCACACTTGAGATGAACTTCATCACACTTGAGACGGCGGTCATCACACTTGAGACGGCGGTCATCACATTTGCTGCGGCGGTCATCTCATTTGCTGCGGCGGTCATCACATTTGCTACGGCGGTCATCTCATCTGCGGCTGCGGTACTGTCATTTACTAATAAACTCCGTTCATAACTCCTAACTTTCAACTAAAAAAAGGAGCGAACACACCGGTTCGCCCCTGCGTTTTGGTGTCTATTGTCTAAACGTCTAAACGTCTATTGTCGTAATTCGTAATTAAGTCGTATCTTTGTCTTCTAAAAAATAAAAGACATGAGCGAAAAATTGCGAATTGGAATTACACAGGGCGACAGCAACGGCGTGGGGTATGAGGTGATTATAAAAACGCTGGCCGACATACGGCTCCTGGAGTTCTGTGTGCCGGTGGTATATGGTTCCACGAAGGTGATGTCCTACTACCGGAAATTGTTGAATGCCGACCCGGTGAATTATAACAGCATCCCCATTGCGGGAGAGTTTAATCCGAAGCTGGCCAATGTGGTTAATTGCATCTCGGACGACTTGCGGGTCGAGCCCGGCAAATCGACGCTGGAGGCGGCGCAGGAAGCCCTGCGGGCGTTGCAGACAGCCGTTGACGACCTTAAGCGCGGCAGAATTGATGTGCTCGTTACCGCCCCCTTCAACAAGCAAACGATACACGGCACCGGCTTTTCGTTTCCCGGGCATACGGAATATTTAGCCCAAACGTTCGACGGGAAAGACTACATTATGTTATTGATAAGCGACGTGATGCGCGTAGGCGTGATTACCGGGCATATCCCGCTCTCCGATGTGCCGAAGGCGTTGTCGAAAGAATGTATTGTGCGGAAACTGCGTATTCTGAACGGGACGCTGCAGCGCGATTTCGGCGTCCACAAGCCGCGGATAGCCGTGCTCGGGCTCAATCCCCATGCGAGCGACGGCGGGTTGCTGGGCAGGGAAGAAGACGATATTATTATTCCGGCCATCATGGAAGCGGAAAAGCAGGGCATCCTGGCCTTCGGGCCGTATGCGTCCGACGGCTTTTTCGGCTCGGCGGCCTTCAAGCGCTTCGATGCGGTCGTGGCCATGTATCACGACCAGGGGCTGGCGCCGTTCAAGGCCATCTCGTTCAATACGGGCGTGAACTACACGGCCGGCCTGTCGGTCATTCGCACCTCGCCGGCGCACGGCGTCGGATATGATATTGTGAAAGACGGCACGGCGTCGCCCGATTCGCTGCGCGCCGCCCTTTATGCCGCCTGCGACATCTGGCATCACCGAAAGGAATACGACCGGATTACAGCCAACCCCCTGCCCAAAATAGATGTTGAAAAACTTTAGATTTTTAGACGGAAGACTTTTAGACGGAAGACTTTTAGGCGGAAGACTTTTAGACGGAAGACTTTTAGACGGAAGACTTTTAGACGACAGACAAAAGTCTCAAAGTCTAAAGTCTCAAAGTCTAATGTCTCAAAGTCTAAAGTCTCAAAGTCTAAAGTCTAAAAAAAATGTCTAATGTCTCAAAGTCTAAAAGTCTAAAGTCTAAAAAAAAAGTCTAAAGTCTAAAAGTCTTAAAAAAAATCTAATGTCTCAAAAAATCATCGAGCTATATACCGACGGGGCATCATCGGGGAATCCGGGGCCGGGCGGCTATGGCGTAGTCCTGCTCTGCAACGGGCATCGCAGGGAACTGTCGGCCGGCTATGCCCGCACCACCAATAACCGGATGGAGTTGCTGGCCGTTATCGCAGGACTGGAAGCGCTCAAGCACGACGGCTGCGTGGTGCAGGCGTTCTCCGACTCGTCGTATGTGGTCAATGCGGTGGAAAAACAGTGGCTGTTCCGCTGGGAACGGATACGCTTCAAGAACGTGAAGAACCCGGACTTGTGGAAGCGCTTCCTGCAGGTTTACCGGCGGCATCAGGTGAAATTTTACTGGATAAAAGGCCACGCCGGCCATCCTCAAAACGAATGCTGCGACCGCCTCGCCACCGCCGCCGCCATGCGGCCAAACCTCCCCGAAGACACGGGATACAGTGGCCATTGACCACTGAACAGTCAACAGTCAACAGTGAAAAATCATCCACAGTAAATATTCAACAGTCAATATCAATGTCAATGGTCTCGGATTTTCTGGTTATAGGAGGCGGGCTCGCGGGGTTGAGCTTCGCGCTGAAGGTGGCCGATAAGGCAACCGTCGTGCTGACCTGCAAATCGACGCTCGACGAAACAAATACCGCCTGCGCACAGGGCGGCATCGCATCGGTGATGTACCATCCCGATAACATCGAAAAGCATGTGCAGGATACGCTGGTCTGCGGCGCCGGACTGTGCGACGAAGCCGTCGTGCGCATGATTGTCGGGTCGGCGGCCGGGCAGATTGCGCAGCTGATAGACTGGGGCGTCGATTTCGACCATACGCCCGACGGCGCCTACGACCTGCACCGGGAAGGAGGCCATTCCGAACACCGCATCCTGCATCATAAGGACAATACCGGCGCGGAAATCCAGCGCGCACTCACCGACAGGGTACGCCGGCATCCGAATATCACCGTCCTCGAACATTATTTTGCCGTCGATTTGCTCACCCAGCATCATCTCGGGCAAACAGTACGCCGCCGCGACGGGAATATCGAATGCTACGGCGCCTATATTTTAAACGTAAAAACGCAGCAGGTCGGCGCCTTTCTGGCGAGGGCGACCGTGGTGGCCACCGGCGGACTGGGGAACCTGTATCATACGACCACCAACCCGCCGATTGCCACCGGCGACGGCGTGGCGATGGTGTACCGCGCCAAGGGGATGGTCGAAAACATGGAGTTTATCCAGTTTCATCCGACGGCGCTTTACAACCCCGGCGAGCGGCCGGCGTTCCTGATTTCGGAGGCCCTGCGCGGCTTCGGAGCCATCCTCCGCACGCCCGACGGCCACGAGCTGATGAGCCGGTACGATAGCCGCGGCTCGCTCGCCCCGCGCGATATTGTGGCGCGCGCCATCGACAACGAAATGAAACTGCGCGGCGACGATTTCGTGTACCTCGACTGCACGCACAAGCCCGCCGGCGAAATCGTCGCGCACTTCCCAACCATTTATAAAAAATGCCTGAGCATCGGCATTGACATTACAAAAGACTGTATTCCGGTGGCGCCGGCGGCGCATTATTCCTGCGGCGGCGTAAAGGTCGATGCCCACGGCTGCACGTCGATACGCCGCCTTTATGCGCTGGGCGAAACGTCCTGCACGGGGCTGCACGGAGCAAACCGGCTGGCTTCAAATTCGCTCATCGAAGCCGTCGTGTATGCCGACAAGGCCGCCCGCCATGCCCTGCAGCATGTAGCCCTGTACCCTATTTGCGACCGCATCTGCGAATGGGATGCCGGCGGCACCGCACATACCGAAGAGATGGTGCTGATAACCCAAAATTATAAGGAGATGCAGCAGATTATGAGCAACTATGTCGGCATCGTTCGCTCGAACCTGCGCCTCAAACGGGCGCTCGACCGCCTCGAAATCATCTTTAAGGAAACCGAAGAGCTGTACCGGAAATCAATCCTCACGAAGTCCCTCTGCGAACTGCGCAATATGATAAAGGTATCGTACCTGATTATCCGCAACGCGCAGGAAATGCACGAAAGCCGCGGTTTGCACTATTCCATCGACTACCCCGACCCGACCAAAAGCAAGCTCTATGAAGATTAATGTCGCCGTCGTTATCCTCAACTGGAACGGGAAGCCGTTCCTCGAACAGTTTCTGCCGGCGCTCGTCCGCCATACGGCGCTGCCCGGCGTCGCGCTTGCGGTGGCCGACAACGGCTCGTCCGACGGTTCGGAGGCGTTCGTCCGCCAGGCCTTTCCGCAAATTCGCTGCATCCGCCTCGACCGGAACTACGGCTTCACCGGCGGCTACAACCGCGCCCTGCAACAGATTGACGCCAACTATTACGTCCTGCTCAACTCCGATGTTGAAGTAACCGAAAACTGGCTCCCTCCCCTGCTTGCGCTCATGGACGAGAGGCCGGAGGTGGCCGTCTGCGCGCCGAAGATTCGCTCCTTCGCACGCCCGCACTGCTTTGAATATGCCGGAGCCGCCGGAGGCTTTATCGACCGCTACGGGTATCCGTTTTGCCGCGGCCGCATCCTGCATCATATCGAAGAAGATACCGGACAGTATGACGGCGCCCCTGTCTCCGTTTTCTGGGTTAGTGGCGCCTGCCTGTTGGTGCGGGCGGCGCTCTACCACCGTCTCGGCGGCCTCGACGACCGCTTCTTTGCGCACATGGAAGAAATCGACTTCTGCTGGCGCGTAAAGCAGCTCGGTTATGAGGTTGTTTGCTGCACGCAGTCGGTGGTTTACCATGTCGGCGGCGGCACGCTGCCTGTCGAAACGCCCTTTAAACTGCATCTCAACTACCGCAACAGTCTGTTCATGCTCTACAAAAACCTGCCCGACCGGAGGCGGTTCCGCGTCCTCGCGATGCGGCTGCTGCTCGACGGCGTATCGGCTGCGCTCTATGCCCTGCAAGGCAAATGGCGCTTTGTTGCCGCCGTATGGAAGGCGCACATCGCCTTCTGGAAGCATCGCAAGCCGCTCCGCGACGGCCGGATGCCCGAACATAACAAACCCGTGTCGGGGATTTACAGCGGGAGCATTTTATGGGATTTTTATGTCCGAAGAACAAAGACTTTTAGACTTTGAGACTTTGAGACAATGGACTTTTAGACTTTGAGACAATAGACAACCAAACCGTAAGGGCGAACCGATGTGTTCGCCCTTACTGCTGAAAAATGAAAATATCCCTCGAGAGATAGAAATTATCTCTCGAGAGATGAAAGCCATCTCTCGAGAGATAGAAATTATCCCTCGAGAGATAAAATTTATCTCTCGAGAGATGAAAATTATCTCTCGAGAGATAAAAATTATCTCTCGAGAGATGAAAATTATCTCTCGAGAGATAGAAATTATCTCTCGAGAGATGAAAATTATCTCTCGAGGGATAGAAACCATCTCTCGAGAGATAATTTTTATCTCTCAAGGCACAGCGCAGCTATTTGAATGATGACTCATCGGATTTTTGTGATTCGTGCATCGTTCATCGTTCATACTTCATACTTCATACTTCATACTTCATACTTCGTAATTCGTAATTTCCTTTGTATCTTTGCACCCTCAAATGAAAAAACAAGGTATTTTATTTATTGTGCATAAAAAATGGATTTACACCGGCCCGAAGGCCGTTTTCATTGGGGCGCTACTGCTTGCCTCCACCCTCGTCGCTACGCTCGCCGGCGCACAAAGTCCGGCACGCAGCGACTCGGCCGTGATGGCCTTCCTTGCCGCGCAGCACATCCCCGTTACGGAAAACAATACGCTGACACTGCTCAAAAGCGGACAGGAAAAGTTTGACGCCCTTTTCGACGACATCGCCCGCGCCAGGCAGCATATCCACCTCGAATATTTTAATATTCGGAACGATTCGATTGCCAACCGGCTTTTCGAGCTGCTGGCCGGCAAAGTCAGCGAGGGCGTTGAGGTGCGGGTGATATTCGATGCCTTCGGCAATATGTCGAACAACCGGCCGCTAAAGGAAAAACACCTCACCAGCCTCCGCGAACAGGGCATCGAAATCGAAATTTTCGACCCTCTCTGCTTTCCGTATTTTAATCATATCAATCACCGCGACCACCGGAAAATTGCCGTTATCGACGGGCGGGTCGGCTATACCGGCGGCATCAACGTAGCCGACTATTATCTTAACGGAACGCCCGAAATCGGCGAATGGCGCGACATGCACGTGCGGATAGAAGGCGAAGCCGTCGATTGCCTTCAGGAAATATTTTTGGCTATGTGGACGCTGATTACCGGCTGCGACATCGACCAGGGCGGCTACTGCAACGGCGCCGCTGTCCCTGCCCCTGATACGGCTACGGCCATTGATACGGTTACGGTCATTGATACGGCCACGTCCGTTCGGATTGCGATTGTCGATCGCGTGCCCCGCAAGATGAGCCGCCAGATGCGCGACACCTACATCCAGTCGATGAACGCCGCCCAGTCGAAAATACAGATTGTGAATGCTTATTTTATTCCCGGAAGGGCAATTAAAAAAGCCCTGAAGGCGGCGCTCGTGCGCGGCGTGACGGTTGAGATTATGATTTCTAAAAAATCGGATGTGCCCTTTACGCCTGAGGGCGTCTTCTACGTCGCCCACCGGTTAGTGAAAAAGGGCGCCGACGTGTATGTATATAACGGGGGTTTTCATCATTCAAAAGTGATGACTGTCGATGAGTGCTTCAGCGCCGTCGGGAGCGTCAATTTCGACGCCCGCAGCTTTAACCACGATTACGAAGTGTGCGCGTTTATTTTTGATGAGCAGACCGCCGCCGAACTCGGCGCTATCTTTGAAGACGACAAAACCCGCTCCACCAAAATGACGCCCGAAGACTGGCAAAAACGCCCGGTCTGGAAGCGTTTTACGGGCTGGCTGGCCAATCTGCTAAGCCCGCTGCTGTGAGGCACAGGGACGGAGATGCGGCAATCTGATAATGCCATTAACTACTGCAAAAAAAATTGTACCTTTGTGGCCTGTTTATAAATTACCGCTATTTATTATATGCAATAATCATATGCAAACAATTGACACTTACAATTTCAAAGGCAAACGTGCGTTGGTGCGCGTGGATTTTAACGTTCCGATGAACGATGCATCCGAAATCACCGACGATACCCGTATCCGGGCGGCCGTCCCGACATTGAAAAAAGTATTGGACGGCGGCGGGTCGCTGATTATCATGTCGCACCTGGGGCGACCGAAAGGGGCAAGCGACAAGTTGTCGCTGAAACACATCGTGCCCGATCTGGAAAAGAAATTAGGCATCCCCGTGCAGTTCGCGCCCGACTGTATGGGCGCCGAAGCCGCCGAACGGTCGAAGAACCTGCAGCCCGGCGAAGCGTTAGTGCTCGAAAACCTGCGCTTCTACGAAGAAGAGGAAGGTAAACCGCGCAGCCTGCCTGCCAATCCGACCGACGAGCAGAAAAAAGCCGCCAAAGCCGCCGTGAAGGAAAAGCAGAAAGCGTTTGTGAAACGCCTGGCGTCCTACGGCGACTGCTATATTAACGACGCGTTCGGCACGGCCCACCGCGCCCACGCATCGACGGCGCTGGTGGCCGATTATTTCCCGAACGACAAGCTGTTCGGCTATGTTATGAACGGCGAAATCGTGGCCATCGACAAGGTGCTCGAAAATCCGGCGCGGCCATTCACAGCCATTTTGGGCGGGGCGAAGGTATCGACCAAAATTACTATCATCAAGCAGCTGCTTCGGCGGGTGAACAATCTGATTATCGGCGGCGGCATGAGCTTTACGTTTGTGAAGGCGCAGGGCGGCCATATCGGGAAATCGATTTGCGAAGACGACCAGCTGGCGCTGGCGCTGGAAATTCTCAACGAAGCGCGGGAACTCGGCGTAACGATTTACCTGCCGACGAAAGTTAAGATTGCCCAGACGGCATCGAACGACGCGCCGACGCAGGAATGCCCTATCGACAGCATTCCCGACGGCTGGGAAGGCCTCGATACGGCCGCCGCGATGAGCGACTGGCGCGAAGTGATACTGAACTCCAAAACCATTCTGTGGAACGGCCCTGTCGGTATGTTTGAAGTACCGGCCTTTGCGACCGGCACCCAAACCGTCGCCCAGCTGATTGCCGACGCTACCGCACGGGGCGCCTACTCGCTCGTCGGCGGGGGCGACAGCGTGGCGGCCGTCAATCAAATGGGCTTTACCGAAAGGGTCTCTTACGTATCGACCGGCGGCGGCGCCCTGCTCGAATACATAGAAGGTATCGCCCTGCCCGGTATTAAAGCCATCAGGGGATAATAGATGGCAGACGATAGACGGATAGACGGATAGACGGATAGACAAAAGACAATGGACAATGGTCAATGAATAATAAATAATAAAAACAATGCCCGATAAGGGCGTAATCAATGCACAGATATGAAGAATTTCTTTAAAATGGTACTGGCCTCATTTGTCGGCATGACAATCGCAAGCGCGGTGGGGCTTTTTTGCCTGTTTATGCTGATAGGCATCGTGAGCAGTTCGATTTCGTCGCTTACAGCCACCACCGATGCGGTGAAGTTGAAAGTGAAACCCAATTCTATCCTCCGCATCATGCTCGACCAGCCGATTACGGAACGTTCGCAAAGCGATTTTTCCTCGAGCCTGAGTTCGAGGTCGCTTTCGGTTACACATAACACCGGCTTGAATGATATTTTGAAAGCCATCGACCGGGCAGCCGACGACCCGAACATTACGTTAATTTACCTTGACCTGAGCGCCTTCTCGGCCGGCCTTGCCCATACGGAAGAAATCCGTAATGCCCTCGATCGCTTTAAGGAGTCGGGCAAACCGATTGTTGCGTACGGCGATAATTATTCGCAGCTGGCGTTCTACCTGGCGACGGTGGCCGATAGAGTCTATCTGAACCCGTTCGGCAGCGCCTCGCTCAGCGGCTTGGGCGCCGAAGTGATGTTCTACAAAGGACTGCTCGATAAATTGAAAATCGAGATGCAGGTCATTCGCCACGGCAAATTCAAAAGCGCGGTCGAACCGTTTACCGCCGACCGGATGAGCGCCGAAAATCGGGAGCAGTATCTTTCGTTTATCAACGCCATTTGGGGGCATATTACCGACCGGATTGCCACCGCCCGGCAAATCGAACCCGCCCGGCTCCAGCAGCTGGTTAATACGCTGGGGTTAGAGTCGGCGCAGCAGTCGCTGGAGAACGGCATGGTCGATAAGTTGCTGTATAAAGACGAGCTGCTCGGTATCCTGTGCGAACTGACCGGCGTTACGTCCGATGAGAATTTACTGATGGTCGATGTGTCGGATTACGGGTTTTCGCCCTATAAACAGGCTATCGGGCGCGACAAAATCGCGGTGGTCTATGCCGACGGCGAGATTAAGATGGGGAAAAGCGAAAAGAATATCACGGCCTGGAACTATGCCAATATCCTGCGGCAAATCCGGCACGACGGCACGGTGAAGGCCGTCGTGTTCCGTGTCAATTCGCCGGGAGGCAGTGCGCAGGCATCCGAAATCATTGCCCGCGAGCTGTCGCTGCTGCAGGCCGAAAAGCCGGTGGTGGTGTCGATGAGCAATTACGCCGCATCGGGAGGGTACTGGATTGCGATGCCGTCGGATAAGATTATTGTCAATCCGCTGTCATTAACCGGCTCGATTGGAGTCTTCGGGCTGTTGCCTAATTTTAAACGGACGATGAACGATCATCTGGGCATTACCACCGATGTCGTCCAAAGCAATACTTCGGCCGACTACCCGTCGGTTACACGCCCGCTGACCGCGCATGAACGCCGGACGATGCAGGAATCGGTCGAATTTGTCTATACGCAGTTTGTGGCGAAGGTGTCGGAGTCGCGCGAGTTATCGCCCGAACGGGTCGATGAACTGGGACAGGGGCGTGTCTGGAGCGGCATTGATGCCGTCCGGCTGGGGCTTGCCGACGAGCTCGGCGGCCTTACCGAAGCCATTGCCGCCGCCGCCGGTCTGGCCGAACTGGATCTCTACCGGACGGTCGAATATCCGGCTATCGGCAATCCGTTCGAACAGCTCCTCCGGTCGCTGATGAAGGGCGAAGCATCAATCAAAACGCCGCTGCCTGACGAAATCAGCGCCCTCGAACACCTGTATAATAACATCAACAAACCGGGCGTGTATGCCCGCCTGCCCTACGAATTGAGCATTGAGAATTAGGTGCGGAGCCTTACTCCTTTACACATGACGCCTCACGCCTTACGTTGTACGCTTTACGCCTTACGCCTTACGGTTTACGTTTTAACAGGGCTGGCGCTGACGGGCGCGCTGTTCGGACGGTGCGCCAGCACGCAAACAGGCCCTTCGGGCGGGCCGAAGGATACCATCCCGCCGGTGCTGCTTAAAACCACGCCGGAGCAGGGTGCTGTCCGTTTTACCGGACGAAAAATTGTCTTTACATTCGATGAATACATTGCGCTCAAAGATGCGGCAAAGAATGTCGTTGTGTCGCCGCCGTCGTTACTGCGGCCGGTGGTGCAGCGACGGGGCAAAGACATCCAGGTCATCTTTCAGGACGATACCCTGCACACCAACCGTACCTATTCGATTGACTTCGGCAGCGCCCTCGCCGATAACAACGAGGGGAACCTCTACCCGCCCTTCCGGTTTGTATTCTCGACCGGCGATATGATCGACTCCATGGCCTTTACCGGCGTGCTGCGCGATGCCTACACGATGGAAACCATCGAAGGCGCTACCGTCCTGCTGCATGAGATGCCGTCCGACTCGGCGGTCTATACCGCCCTCCCTGTGGCCGTAGCGCGTACCGACGGATGGGGCTATTTTTCCATCCAGCACATCGCGCCACGCCTCTACCGGATGTATGCCATCGAAGATAAAAACAGCAACTACCGCTACGACCCGGGCGAGAAAATAGCCTTCCTCGACTCGGCATTCATGCCGACGGTAACGGTGGCGGAGCTGCCCGTGATTACGGATGCAACCGATACGGCAGCCCTCCTCCAACGGCCTGTCGAACGGCTCTTAGTGGCGGCTAAGGAAATTGTCGGGAAGCAGTTCCTGAGCGAATATCCGCAAATCGGCACCCGGCAATTCAAATTAGTGTTCAACCAGCGGTACCCGACCATCCTGTCGCTGTCCCTAAACGGCCTCGATTCCACCGGCTACGTGATTGAGCGCAGTCGCTTCAGCGATACGCTCACATACTGGATCACCTCCCCTACCCTGCCCGACACCATGCGGGGCGTGCTCAATTACCTGAAAACAGACTCGCTCAACAACCTCTCGCCGGCAGAAGCAACGCTGCGTTTTATGTACAAAGAGCCGGAAACGCCTCCTGCCGACACAAAGAAAAAGGACGAGCCGGAAAAACCGCCGGCATGGAAACCGAAAATCGACTTCGACCAGCAAACCGGCATGAATACGGGCATAGTCGTCTCGTTTGAAACGCTGCCGACGCTTATCGACACCGCCTCCCTGACCCTGTCCCGCTTCGACGACAAGAAGGTGCGCCGGCCGGAAGTGTTCCGCTGGACGGCCGACTCCCTCTCGCTGCGACGCTTTTTTATCCAGACAAAATGGGCTACCGCCACCGACTACGAGCTGGAGCTGCTGCCCGAAGCATTCACCGAAGTCTATGGACAGTCGAACGACACGATTGTCTATAAATTTACGACGCCCAACCCCGACAAGTTTTGCCATATCGCGCTGCGGCTTTCCAGCGTGTCGTCGCACTATATTGTACAGGTGCTCGATAAGAAGAAAGACCGCATACTGCGCGAAACTACAACCGGCAAGGCCGGAACAGTCGTATTTGAATATTTGCCTGCCGGCGAATACTGCCTGCGGTTTATCGACGACGAAAACCGCAACGGCGTGTGGGATCCTGGCGAAGTGCTGGCCGGGCGGCAGCCGGAGAAAGTGGCATTCCTCACGTTGTCCGACGGGGCGGATGTGCTTACCCTGCGTGAAAATTCGGAAATAGAGCAGGACGTCGATGTGGCGACGCTGTTTATTTGGCAAGCCCCGGCATTCCCGTCGCCGGACGACAACGGGACGCCCCCGGACGACAGCGACACGCCGCCGCTACCGCTTATACCGGAAACAGAGACAGAGGAGGACAGGAATGAATAACAGCCGAACCGTTTTTCTCCTTGCGATATGCTGGCTGGCGTCGATGCCGGCGGCGGCGCAGCACTTCGTCGGCGTGTCGGGAGGATATGCCACCAACTCCCTGTCGTCGTCGATTCCTAACGACTTAAGGCCGGTCAGCCAGTGGGGCAATTACGGGATTGTGTATAAATTCTACGGCAGCGCGCCCCTGTGGCCTGAAGGCGCGGTATCGCGCATCGGCACGGGGCTGCAAAGCGGTATCAACTTCACCACGCGCGGTTACCAGCGCGACAGCACGGCCATCTTCCGCTACCGCGCTGTCGAAATCCCCTTTATGACGCATTTTCATGCATCGTTCTGGAAAATCAGGGTTATCGGCGCCGCAGGACTGTACGCATCGTACCTGCTGGACGGTACGCAGACCGACCTCGACCCGCTGGCAACAACGCCAACAGTGATCGCCGAAGGCGCTTATTCGTTTCAGTCAATTGACCGGCGGTTCGACTACGGGCTGCGCTTCGGCGGCGCGCTGGCGCTGATGCTGCACCCCATCGAAATACAGTTTGAATTGAACTATGCCATAGGACTGGGATATATGCGCGACCCGGTGATCCCCGGGCAATACACCGTATATTACCGTTTTTCACAAATGATTTTTTCTTTGAACGCATTTATTGTTTTATAATGGCTAATTATATCGTTTATCAACGGAGAAAAACGCACGAAGTGCTTGTCGGAGGCCTGCCGATGGGTGGGGAACAGCCAGTACGGACACAAACGATGTGTAACACGCCGACGCAGGATGTGGAAGCCTCGGTGGAGCAGTGCAAGCGCATTGCCAATGCAGGCGCCGACTATGTGCGGCTCACCACACAGGGACTGCGGGAGGTCGAAGCTTTGTCGAAAATAAAATACCGCCTGCGCCGCGACGGGTACGCAATACCCCTGATTGCCGACGTGCATTTTCGCGCCGACGTAGCGCTGGAAGCCGCAAAGGTGGCCGATAAGGTGCGTATCAACCCGGGTAACTTCGCACGCACGCTGTCGCTCGCTACCGGCCACCTGCTGTCACTGCTCGATGTGTGCCGGCACTATGGAACGGCATTGCGCATCGGCGTCAATCATGGATCGCTGGCGTCGCGCATCCTGGAACGCTTCGGGAACACGCCCGCCGGCATGGTCGAATCGGCGATGGAACTGCTGCAGATTTGTCAGCGCGAACGTTTCCCGCAGGTTGTTGTATCAATGAAAGCCAGCAACGTATTAGTGATGGTCGAAGCCTACCGGCTGCTGAGTAAACGCATGGACCTGGAGGCGATGACCTACCCGCTGCACCTCGGCGTTACGGAAGCGGGCAACGGAATCGACGGCCGGGCGAAATCAGCGCTCGGCATCGGAGCGCTGCTGGCTGAAGGCATCGGCGACACCGTCCGCGTTTCGCTCACCGAACCGCCCGAAAACGAAATAGTCATCGCCCAAAAACTGATTCGCCTCGCCCCGATGTACCCCTATGCTCCCCTGTCGGCACACGAAAAAATACCGTTGCTGGCCGTACATTATAAACTTAACGAAGTGGACGACATCGTGCTCTACGCCGCCTGCGAAGCCGGCCCGATGCTTATCGACCGCCATGCCGCCGACCTGGCCGTAACAGCGACTATAGCCGGTAAACGGCTTCCGGCCGACAAGGCCGGCCAAATCACCGACGCGCTGCTGCAAGCCGCCCGCATACGCTTTACGAAACCCGACTATATTGCATGTCCCGGCTGCGGGCGCACCCTCTTCGACATAGAGAAAACATTAGATGCCATCCGCGCCGCCACTGCACGCTATGCCGGCATCAAAATCGCCGTGATGGGATGTATCGTCAACGGCCCCGGCGAAATGGCCGACGCCGATTACGGCTATGTCGGCGCCGGCCCCGGGCTAATCACTCTCTACAAAGGCAAAACACCCGTCAAGAAAAATATCCCCGAAAAATATGCCGTCGAAGAGTTGATCCGCCTGATTCGAGGAGGCGGCACCACCTGGTTTTCTTTCTGAATGCGCTGTGCGCGATGAATGTGCTGCGCACGATGAAAGGATTAATTTTTCTTCTTCCGGCCCGGAAAAACTTCCTCACGCAGTCAGAAAGCTCTTTCTAATCTCTAACCGCTATCGTCTAACGTCTAATATCAACAAAAAACGACTATCTTTGCATAAATAATAAAATGAAATTACAGTAAAATGAAAAAAACAGCATGTGTAATAACCACCCTGCTGACAACGGCCTGCGTGCCCCTCGACGGGTATGTAATCAAAGGAACAATCGACGGTTTGACGGACGGCATGGCCGTGTTGCGGAACGCTTCGCGGGAGTTCCCTGTGGCCGATACGGCGGTCATCGAAAACGGCCGGTTCGAGTTCTCCGGCAAAGTAACCACCCCGGAGCCTTATTACCTGTCGATCGAAGGAGACAAACCGGCTGGGCAACTGTCGTTTTTCCTGGATAACGGCAAAATCACTATCCGCGCCTCCATTGATTCGCTAAGCCGGACGATGATCCTCACGGGGCCGGCAACCACCCTGTTTGCCAAAAGCGTGGACGATGTGGAACGCCGTTTTTACGACGCCTGGCCTTACGATTTCGAGTCCTTACTGCGCGAATACTGCGATGCCGCCACCTCGCCGGAACGGAAAACCGAAATCCTCCAGATAGCCGAAGAGGCCGAAGAACGGGTGGCCGGAATGCAGAAAATCATGACCATGGAATATGCCGAAACGCATCCGGCATCGGCCTATACCGCCTATATTTTGAAACGGCATACCGAATATTTCCCGGTCGAAGAGATGGAAATATACCTCTCGGCGCTGCAGGATGCGCAGCCCGCTAACCGGATTGTGCAGGAGCTGGCAGCCGCCCTGCCCGCGCTGAAAGCTACCGCCGAAGGCCAGCCGGCGCCCGATTTTACGCAGCACGACCCCGCGGGGAAACCGCTGGCTTTTTCGGACGTGTATATGAAAAATAAATTGACGATGATCAATTTCTGGGCGTCATGGAACGGGTCTTGCCGGCGGTTTAACCCGACGCTGGTGGCGCTTTACAACAAATATCACCCGAAAGGGCTTGAGATTGTGGCCGTGTCGCTCGATAGCCGGCAGGATAGCTGGACGGAGGCCATCGCCAAAGACGGCCTGAAGTGGTATCACATGTCGGATTTGAACGGATGGAACAACGCCGTAGCCCGCCAGTATAACATCCGCTACATCCCGCAGAACGTATTTGTCAATGCGTCCGGCGAAATTGTCGGCAAGCGGATACCGGAATCCGACATGGACGCATTCCTGGCCTCGCAACTGAACTGACCGACACGCATGGCCCCGTTTTTATTACTCATCGGACCGGCGGGCATTATAGCGCTCCTCACAGGCTGGAACGACCCTTCCTGCAAATACCGCAAGTAATTTTTAGTACCCGATAAAAAACGACATTCTAAAATATGTATATCGTATTATTTAAAAAAACAGGACGGGCGCTGCTGCTGGCGACCGTTGCCCTGTGCGCCTGTTCGGCTCCGGCGCCGCTAATCACCACCTCGCTGCAGCCGATAGATAGCCGTTTCGACACGGCGCCCGATTCGGCGACGCAGGCCATCGTCGGCCGCTACAAGCCGCTGTTGGATGTGCGGATGGGAGTTGTCGTCGGCCGGACATCGCAGGCCTTGCCCGATGGCGGGTTCGACAGCCCCATTGCGCGCTTCACCACGTACGCCATCCTCCGCTATGCCGAAGAAGCCGGCATCCCGGTCGATTTTTCGCTTTATAATGTCGGCGGCCTGCGCACCGGTCTGCCGAAAGGCGAGCTCCGGCTGTTCGACCTTTATACGGTCTATTCGTTCGATAACAACGTGGTTGTCCTTACCATACAGGGAAAATACCTGCGCGAGCTGGCCGCCTTCTTTGCCCGGACACACCCGCAGCCGATGGGCAACGCCGCGCTGGAAATCGCCCCGAACTGCGCGCCGAGCCTGCGTATTAACGGCGAAGAATTGGACGACGGGAGGATGTACCGCCTTATCACCAACAATTTTGTGGGCAGTGGCGGCGACGGCATGACGATGCTGCGCGAGGCCGTAGCGGTCGAATATCCGGGCATTTTATTCCGCGATGCCATTATTCATTATATTCAAACCGCAGGCCGCGAAATAGCGCCGCCACAGGAGGAAAGGAAATGAAACGAACAATACTGCTTGTATGGATTGCCCTCGCGGCGGCGCCCTGTGGCTGGGGGCAAACGAAACTGACAATCCTTCATACCAACGACGTGCACAGTCAGGTAGAGCCTGTGCCGTCGGATTCGGGTGGCATCGTGCGGGCGGCTACGTATATCAACCGCGTGCGGGCAACCGAAGCGCATGTGCTGCTGCTTAGCGCCGGCGATTTTTTTCAGGGAACGCCCTATTTTAATTTATTCTTCGGAAAAATTGAAATCGAATTGATGAACGCCATGCGCTACGATGCGGCCTGCCTCGGCAACCACGAGTTCGACTATGGCCTCGACACCCTCGCGCAGCGCCTGCGGGAAGCGCGGTTCCCTGTCGTCGCGGCCAATTATGACGTAAGCCGGACGCCGTTGCGCGACCGCGTTGAGCCTTATACGATTATCGAGCGCGGGGGGATTAAAATCGGCGTGCTCGGCATTGGCGTCGAGCTTTCGACCTGCTCGTTCGGCCACCTCTGGCGCGGCATGACCATCAGCGACCCTGTCGCCGCCGCCAACACCGTAGCGAAATATTTGAAAGACAAGGAGCATTGCCGCCTTGTCATCTGCCTTTCGCACATCGGCCACGAGGACGATTTCCGCTTGGCCGAGAGTTCGCGCGACATCGACATCATCATCGGCGCCCACACCCACCGCCGCCTTCAGGAATGGCGGAAAAACCAAGACGACAAGGAGATACCCATTGTCCAAGCCGGCAAATCCGGCTTATTTGTCGGAAGAATAGATGTGGTGTTTTAGCGGCGCTTGAGCGCTCCGGCTCCCGGCGGAGCCATTTATACTTTTTTATGTATGCAACACTCCTTTCCGAGAGCTCTCGGAGAGTTACCGAGAGCTCTCGGAGAGTTACCGAGAGCTCTCGGAGAGTTACCGAGAGCTCCCAGTTGGTGACTGGTAGCTACCGGAAAGTGCCGATTGACAGACTTTTGGGGTTAAAAAATAAAAACCTCCCCGTATTGGGGGAGGTTTTCGCTTTAAGGGAGTACCCGGGGCGGGACTTGAACCCGCACAAGCATCACTGCTCACAGGATTTTAAGTCCTGCGTGTCTACCGATTTCACCACCCGGGCAAACACGGCTGCAAAGGTAAGCATTTTTATTTAATTACGAAAGAACAGAGACAATAGAACAGAGACAGAACAGAGACAGAACAGAGACAATAGAACATAGACGGCTGCGCCGGATGAATTACGTCTATGTTCTTTCGTCTATTGTCTATGTTCTATTGTCTATGTTCTATTGTCTATTGTCTATGTTCTATTGTCTATTGTCTATGTTCTATTGTCTATGTTCTATTGTCTTTCGTATGGGGAACGTTGGCTTGGGGAGGGCTTCCGAGGCCTGCCTTCGGGAGGGACGGGGGATTTCGGGACAAATTTCCCAGCGCGACTTCGGGCGCTCGGCGTCGCGCCACTCGAAGCCTTTGAGGACGGCCTTTTCCTGTGGCAGCTGGTCGAGCGGATAAGTATTGCTGATCGGTTTTTCAAAATACTTTATGCGGCGGATTTTGCGGTTCTTCACTTCGATTTGCATGGTGGCGCTTTCAGCTATATTACCATCGGCCACCAGACTGTCTTCCTGCAGGTAATAGACCGTCTGCGCGCCGCCGAACACATCTATCAGATACAGGTCGTTGTCGCGGAAATGGCCGATGATGTCGCGTCCTTTCACCTGGTTGAAGAACGTATCCTGCTCCTGCGTAATAATGAAGGCCGCTTCGAGGAAGTCGGCGCGAATCATTATCCGTTGCTGCGGGTCGCTGAGGAAATGGATTTCCTTGGCGGTAATTTGCTGTTGCCTGTTCCACATGGCCGGCCGCCCGAACATCCGCCCCAGCGAGTCGAGCGACGAATACGCAAACGAATCGCACACCGCCTGGATGTCCTGCCTGAAGGCGCGCACATTGAACCATGCAAATACCTTACGAATTGTGCTGTCGGGAGTATCAGTCGGCAGGGAGTCGCTGGCTGGCTGTAAACTGTCCGCTGCCGCCTGAAAACGGCTACTGTCCGCTGCCGCCTGCAAACTGCTACTGTCCATTGTCGCTTGCAAACGGCTACTGTCCACTGCCGCCTGAAAATGGCTACTATCGCCTGCCGCTTGCAAACGGCTACTATCCGCTGCCGCCTGTAAATGGCTACTGTCCGCTGCCACCTGCAAACGGCTACTGTCCGCTGCCGCTTGTAAACGGCTACTGTCGCCGGCCACCTGTAAACGGCTACTGTCCGCTGCTATTACCGCCTGCCCAGCACTACTGTCCGCTACCAACTGTAAGCTATCGCTTGCCGTGAGGTATTCGGTAATGAAATGGAGGGTGTCGGCGCGGATAAACAGGGTGTCGGGCCGGTTGTTTTCGTTGGTATAATAGGCTACCGACGCCTGCCGTGTGAGCGTTACCTGCTGCGGATTTTCAAAGAAATGCGCTTCGTTGCCGAATGCGATGGATTGCTGGACGGTGTCGAGCACCTCGACATGGCCGTACAGGTCGCCCATCGCCGCCTGCCGGTTGTAGAAGATGCTGTCAGCCCAAATCTCCTGTTCCTTCGAGAGGATATAGGCGTTCTGTGAAAAATAAAACCAGTCGCGCTTTTTGTCGTACCAGCCGTAATCGCACGCAAGGAAGCCGTCGCGGTGCCAGATGTCGGTATGTGCAAGGAATGTGGCGACGTCGGTGCGTGTGTTATAATTTCCCGCTTCGCAGCGGATGTCGTAGGTTTCGTTGTGCATTTCCACCGAATCGGAGAACACAAACAGTTTATCGTTGGAATAATAGTATCCGTGAATGCTTTCGAGCTGGCTGTCGTTATTGTCGATGACGCCGCCGTTGAAGAAGTGGCCGATGTTGTCTTTCGTATTAAAATCGAGGTGTTGCGTGCGTAGCGTGGCGGTGCTGTCGAGCAGGCGTACGAGCTTTCCGCGCACCTGCGCGATGTTGGTACGGCCGTCGTAGTGCAGGAAATCGCCGTACAGCCGGGTGCTGTTCTGCACAATGGTTACGCGGCTGTATGCTTCAAATTCCGATGACGAAAACAGGTAGGCGCTGTCGCACGACATCAGCGCGCCGTTGTGCATCAGTTGCACGTTGCCCAACAGGCGGTCAATCGTTTTTCCTTCGTACATCATGCTTTTAATACGATCGACATGAATAATTTCCACCCGTTTCCGGTTATCCTGTATTGTTTCCGCAGCCGGTTCCTGCGCCGTCAGCGGAAGCGAGAGCAGCATCGCGGCGAGCAGGATGCAGGGTACAGGAGGGCTGGAAGGCCGGCGTAGTTTAGCCATTATTATTTATTTCACCCATCCGGTGCGCTGGAAGGCGCATTGTTTGAAATCGTCGTCGAGGCGGATGTAGGTGGATGCCTGCTTTTGCGATATCCATGCGTTGAATGCCTGCTGCTGCTGTTGCTGCTGTGCGAGTTGCTGGACGATGGCATAGTCGTCGTCCACAGTGGCCGGGTGAGAGGGTATGAGTTCGACTAATTGCAGGATTTTGTATTGCGTGTTTCCCATTTTATCGGTGGTTTCAAACGGCACGGAGATGTCGCCCGGCTGCATGTCGCGCAGGACGCCGTAGTCGGACGGATGGAGCTGGTCTTTTTCGAAGCGCGACGAGAGGTTGTATTCGTTCACTATCAGTCCGCCGTTAGCGGCGGTTTTGGGGTCTTGCGAAAGCCTCAGCGCGGCCTGCTCGAAGGTCAGGGAGCCGTCTTTGATGACGGTCGAGATGCTGTCTAATGTCCGGAAGGCCGTTGCTCTGTCGTCCGATGTATATTGCGGGCGCATCAGGATGTGGCGGGCGTTGAACATGTCGCCTTCTTTTTCGATTAACTGAATGATATGAAATCCAAATTCCGTTTCGACAATCGGCGATACCTGTCCGGGCTTCAGCGCCATGGCGGCATTGGCGAAGGGGGCGGCCAGTTCCTGACGGGGACGCAGCCCCAATTCTCCACCGCGCATACGGTTGCCCGGGTCTTCGGAGTAGAGGATGGCGAGGGTGCTGAATTTCTCGCCTTTTACTATCCGTTCGCGCAGTTCGAGCAGGCGTTCGCGCACGTCGAATTTGGCATCGGCGGCGGGCGGAAATACGACAATCTGACGCAGCACGTATTGAATAGGGATTATCGGCAGGCTGTCTTTCGCCATTTTCCGGTAGGCTTTTTTCACTTCGTCGGGCGTGATAGGCGCGTCTTTTGTCAGCATCGCCTGCATTCGTTGGGTGAGGATTTGCTCGCGGATGGTTTCGCGCCATTCCCGTTTCAGCTGGAATACCGGTTTGTGGAAATAGTCTTCCGTGGCTTTTTCGCCGCCGAGTTGCGCCATCATCATCCGCAGGCGCTGGTCGATTTGCATATCCACTTCGTCGTCGGTGGCTTTGAGGCTGTCAATACGTGCCTGTGCAAGCAGCAGTTTCTGCAGCAGCAGGTTTTCCAGCACTTCACAGCGGATATTTTTATCGGATATGACGCCCTGTACCCGCATCAGGTTCACTTCCGATTCGATGTCGGAATACAGTATCATTTCGTTGCCTACAACAGCAACGACCCGGTCGATAAGCCCGCTTTGCGCCGTCGTCTGCCACGGCGCGAGAAGGAGCATGATGCCCGTATATAAAATTTTACGCATAATTTAGTTGTCGATGTATAATTTCAGTTGATTATGATTTAATGCATTGTTGAAGATTGTATTTTCGAGGTTTTTCAGCATTTCGCGATGGCGGCGGTTGCGGATAATGCGGGCAATGTTGCCGCGTTCGTATTCTACAGGCGACTGTGTGCCGGCGGCGCGCATTTCATAGAGATGCACATAATACTTATAGGTAAGGTCGTCGGTGGTAAAAAAGCCGGTCGTCCATATATCTTCGATTTGTTTGCTTTCGGCCGGTAATTTCGCGGCCAGAAATTCGGCATCCACCCATTGTTCGTCGAAGTTGGTATAGATTTCCGCGATGCGGGAACAGATTTGCGACAGTGCTTCCCGGTCTTCGGGTTTGTTTGAGTTATAGAGCCTGTTGATTTGCCGTATTTGGGGAATATCGGCTGCCACCTTTATAAATAATGCTTTGGCGAGGGGTTTATTCAGTACAAAACTCTGCGGGGCGGCGTTGTAAAACGTTTCTATTTCGGCATCGCTGACAATGGTGTCGAAACGGCTTTCCAGATACAGTTTTTCGTAGCGGAAAATGAGCAACGACAGGCGGTAGTCTTCCAGTTCCTGCGAAACGTCTTTCTGTTCTTTGGTGAGATGCTGTTCGGCGATGCCGGCTATCAGCTGTTTGCGTGCCCAGTTGTGTACATAATTGCGCAGCAGCGACAGACTGTCATCGGCGGTGATGCCGGCAGGGAAAATATCCTTCACCTCTGTCATCAACAGGGCCTTGCCATTCACTTCGGCGAGCTTGGTCTCGGGTATTTCCTCTGTACAGGCTGCACCCGCCAGTCCGCCCGCCACCCACAACAGGATACACAGCCTCTTCATCTTTTTATCTCCTTTCATCACATTCACCGGCTGTAGTTGGGCGCTTCGCGGGTGATGGTTACGTCGTGCGGATGGTTTTCAATGACGCCGGCGGCGGTAACGCGGATAAATTCGGCGTGTTTGAGCGCGGCGATGTCCGGCGTGCCGCAGTAGCCCATGCCGGCGCGCAGCCCGCCGATAAGCTGGTAAAAGACTTCGGAAAGCGTGCCTTTATAAGGCACCTGCGCGACGATGCCTTCGGGGACGAGCTTTTTAACGTCGTCTTCCATATCCTGAAAATAGCGGTCTTTGGAGCCGTTCTGCATGGCATCAAGCGAACCCATGCCGCGGTAGGATTTGAATTTGCGCCCGTTGAGGATAATCGTATCGCCGGGCGACTCTTCGACGCCGGCAAACAGCGAGCCGGCCATAATCGTATCGGCGCCGGCGGCTAAGGCTTTGACAATGTCGCCCGAATAGCGGATGCCGCCGTCGGCAATGAGCGGAACGCCGGCGCCACGGAGTGCCTGCGCCACATTATAAATCGCCGACAGCTGCGGCACGCCTACGCCTGCAACGACGCGTGTCGTACAAATTGACCCCGGACCGATGCCGACTTTCACCGCATCGGCGCCGGCATCGACCAGCGCCCGTGCCGCGTCGCCCGTAACGATATTGCCGACGACAACCTCCATCCCGGGGAAATGTTTTTTGACTTCGCGCAGCATCGCGATTACATGTACCGAATGCCCGTGCGCGGTATCAATGACTATGGCATCGACATCGACGGCGGCGAGCGCTTCGATTTGCACCAGTGTCCGGGCATTGACGCCTACGCCGGCGGCTACCCGCAGGCGGCCTTTGGCGTCCTTACTCGCCGTGGGGTTGTCTTTTATTTTCGTGATGTCTTTAAAGGTAATCAGTCCAACTAATTTCCCGTCATCATCGACCACCGGCAGTTTTTCGATTTTATATTGCTTCAGTAGCTGTGTCGCTTGCTGCAGGTCGCTGCCGTGTTTGGTAACAATAAGGTTTTCGGACGTCATCACGTCGCTTACCGGCGTCGAGAAATTTTCCTGAAAGCGAAGGTCGCGGTTGGTTACAATGCCGGTGAGGTAATGATTGTCATCGACGACGGGTATGCCGCCAATTTTGTTCTCCGCCATCAGCCGGAGGGCATCGCCGATGGTGGCGTTGCGGCGGATTGTGATAGGGTCGTAAATCATGCCGTTTTCGGCGCGTTTGACTTTCCGCACCTGCTCGACCTGCTCTTCGATGCTCATATTTTTATGGATAACGCCGATCCCGCCTTCGCGGGCGATGGCAATAGCCAAGCTGGCTTCGGTAACGGTGTCCATGGCTGCCGAGATAACCGGGGCGCTCAGGGGGATATTCCGTGAAAAAAGCGTGTTTACAGTTACATCGCGCGGCTGTACGGCCGATGCCGCCGGCACCAGCAACACATCGTCGAATGTCAGTCCTTCGGAGGGGATTCGTTCAGAGAGAGAAGTCATGGATAATTAATTTTCGTGTTCCGTTTTTTGTGTTCCGTTTTTCTTTTTGCAAAAGTAGTATAAAAAAATGAAAGTAAAAAAAATGATTTCTCTAACCGGAGGATAGCTTTCTCTAACCAGAGAATGGAACAATATGAACGATGAATTGCGACAAGCAGGGAAGGCGACGGCCTAATTCATTGTTCATCGTTTATAGCCAGAGCAGGCCTGCACAACAACAAACCTCATTACTTTATTTATTAAATAAGGTAATGAGGTTTGTTTCTTCGGCAAAGTACCGCGATATTCAATACTCAATATCTTTGTCGGGGCGAAATGACTCGAACATTCGACCCCTTGCACCCCATGCAAGTGCGCTAGCCAACTGCGCCACGCCCCGATAATTTATTTTTACGGATGCAAAGGTACTACTCTTTTCTTAATTTCCAAAATAAACGGCAGAAATTTGTACCTTTGCGCAATGAATCGTATTATCGGCATTGATTATGGAAGGAAACGGGTGGGACTGGCAGTAACCGACCCGTTGCAGTTGTTTGCGACGGCGCTCGATACGGTGCCGGCCGATATGGTGGTCGATTATTTAATGACTTATGCGGGGAAGGAGGCGGTGGAGCGGTTCGTGGTCGGTTATCCGAAGAATCTGGATAATACGCCTGCGGAGGCGACGCCGTACGTCGATGCATTCATAAAACAGCTGCAAATACGGTTTCCGTCGATTCCGGTTACGCCGGTTGATGAACGGTTTACGTCGCGCATGGCGTTGCGGGCGATGATCGACGGGGGAGTCAAAAAGATGGCGCGGCGGAAAAAGGAGACAGTGGATAAAGTCAGTGCAGTGATTATTCTGCAGGGATATTTAGATTCGAAGAAACAAATTAAATAAGTAATAAAATGGTTCTTTCTGTATATGTATATGGTTCGGGGGTGCTGAAGAAGACGGCAGCGTCTGTGACGGAGGATTATCCGCGTCTGCAGCAGTTGATTTCGGATATGTGGGACACGCTTTATAATGCCGGAGGGGTTGGACTGGCGGCGCCGCAGGTAGGACATGCTATCCGGCTGATTGTTATCGACGCATCGTCGTTTAAGGATGACGATCCGCTGGCCGACGGGTTCAAACGGGTGTTGATAAACCCTGAACTGATGGAATTCAGTGAGGAGAAGGTGTCGTTCAATGAGGGATGCTTGAGCATTCCGGGTGTTCATGAGGATGTGGTGCGCCCGAAGCGGGTGCGGGTACATTATTTTGACGAGCATTTTCAGGAGCATAATGAGTGGTTCGATGCAACGCCGGCGCGTATCGCGCAGCATGAATACGATCATATTGAAGGGGTTCTTTTTACGGAGCGCCTGGCGCCTATCCGTCGTAAAATTATTTCGCGAAAGCTGCAGAATATCTCGCGCGGGAAGGGGGAAGCGGGGTACAAGACCAGAATTAATTAGGAATTACGGATTAAAAAGTACGAATTACGCAGAGAAACGCCTGTCGTAATTCGTACTTTTTAATCCGTAATTGTAAAAGGGGCTGTGGTGCGGGGGAAAATGCCCTGCATGTAGGCAATGGCCATGCCATAGTTGGTTACGGGGACACCGGCGGCGAGGAACGGACGGATTCGGTTGTGAAGCTGGCGGGGGGTGATCATGCAGGCTCCGCATTGGATGACAAGTGCAAAGGCGGAGACGTTGTCGGGAAGGGGGGCGAGGGCGGGGAGATGATGTATATTGAGCTGCAGGCCGGTGAATTTGCGGAGGAGTGCGGGTATTTTGACGCGACCGATGTCGTCGCAGGTGGTTTGGTGGGTGCAGTTTTCCATAATTAGTATTTGATCGCCGGAGCAGAGGCGGCTGATGGCGGGAGCGCCTTTAAGGTAGCTCTCGAAGTCGCCTTTGTGGCGGGCGAGGAGGATGCTGAATCCGGTGAGGGGGATGTGGGACGGGATGATTTTGTCGATACGGCCGAAAAGCTGGCTGTCGGTTATGACTAAGGCTGGCGGGGTGGAAGAGGCGTTGAGAAACGGTCGGACTTCGGTTTCTTTGAGTACGATGGCGATGCAGTTGCTGTCGAGGGCGGCGCGAATGGTTTGTACCTGGGGGAGGATGAGGCGTCCTTCGGGGGCTTCGGTGTCAATGGGGACGACGAGGAGGAGGGTGTCGCCAGGCCTGACGAGACCGTCGAGGAGGGATGCGGGACGAAGGACGGGATCGGCAAGGATGAGTTGCAGGGCGTCGGCGAGTTGTTGGATTTGGGCGTCCCGGCGGATTGGATCGGGCAGGGTGACAAAGTCGATGAGAGGGATGGGACAATGTTTTTTTATCAGTAAACGGGTTTGGGGCGAGGCTTCCTGCTTGTCGGTCTTGTTATGAAGGACGAGAAAGGGGATTGCTTCGTTGTGGAAGGATTGCATAAGGGTTTGTTCGAAGGTGGTTATGCGGTTGTCGGAGAGGAGGAGGATGGCGGCGTCGATGAGGTTGATAACTTGGCGAGTGCGGTTGGTTCGGAGGCGCCCGAGTGCGCCGTGGTCGTCGATGCCAGGGGTGTCGATGAGGGTGACTGCGCCGAGACCGAATATTTCCATCCGTTTTTTGACGGGGTCGGTGGTGGTGCCGGGGATGGGAGAGACAATGGCAACATCATGACCGGCAAGGAGGTTGATGAGAGAGCTTTTGCCGGTGTTGCGACGGCCAAAAACGCCGATGACTGTTGAATATTGGGTATTTAGCATTATCTTTTTTAAATTTAAAACATCGTTTTTTTAATGCAGATGCGGAAATGCCGGCAGTTCATTCATTTTATTCTATCTACTCCGATTTATTTTTTTATCTGCTTTAATTTATTTTCTTTGCTGTCTTTTCTTTTTGGGATTATCCGGCGGAAGCCGAGAATAATGAAGGTAATGGCGGCGGCGGCGATGATGATGGCGGCGGTGTAGATGATTTGTGCGAAAGTGTTGGGGCGCGAGAGCAGCGCCGGGATGGATTTGTCGTGGATGACGGTGGCGTTGGCGGCGGCGGAGAGGGGCGTGGAGATGCAGCGGTCGGGCATGGCGCGGAGGTAGTCGCTGAGGGCTATCCATTGCTTGTATTCGAGGCCGTTGGAGAGGGTGATGATGTGATTGTTGATGTCCGTAATCGGTTCGCCGGCGGCGTTTTTTGGGGTGATGGAGAGGATGCCCCAAGTGAGGCTGCGGATGGCGCCGAGCATTTGGAGAGAGTACAGGTCGCCGACGACGGGGTAGAGGGTGCGGTTGTCGGGGGTGGCGAAGGAGTTGGCGTCGGTTTGGATGCAGACGTCGATGACGCGGTTGCAGAAGAGCCTGTGCGGATTGACGGTGTATTTAATTCCGTCGAAGTAGAGCTTGGCGTCGGGGAAGATGGGCGCGCAGGAAGCGTCGATTTCACATAAGTCCCACAACTCCTTTCCGGTTAGATAAACGATGACGATGGGGTATCCGGCCATGCGATCTTTTCCGGCGCCGAGGGAAAGGATTCCGAAAATGTCGTTTTCGGATAGCCAACCGGCGAGGATCGGCGCCCTGATGACGCCTTCGGGTACGACGGCGATGGGTTTTGTGCCGAGAGAGTTGGGGATCGGTATGGAGCGCATGGCTTTGGCTACGGTGGAGCCGGCGGGAATTGTGGCGGGGTTGAACGCGACGGTGTCGTCGATGTATCTGCCTAAAGAG
Organism: Prevotellaceae bacterium; assembly: GCA_031270845.1. GTDB lineage: Bacteria > Bacteroidota > Bacteroidia > Bacteroidales > UBA932 > JAIRKX01. The sequence goes on along the minus strand of JAISXF010000088.1, from coordinate 2,593 downwards.
TCGAAGTAAATGGTATTCAGTTTTTCCTTATAATTTTGAATGATGGCGGCCGTGGACGGATGGGGGTCGATTGTGGTGTCGATGGGGATGAGAGCGTAGCGAAAGGAGACGCTATCGGTTGGGGTTTTGTTGGTTGTGGATGCGGTGGAGATGGTGATGGAGCCAAGGTATTCGGCATAAGCTCCGGCGGAGACGATGATTGTTCGATTAACGATGGCGGGTTTTGTGAAGACGGAGTGCGTGTGCCCACTGATGATGATGTCTATGCCGGGGACTTTGGCGGCGAGGAGATGATCTTCGGAATGTTTTGGGTTTGGGTTCGTTCCGGCGTGGGAAAGGCAGATAATAATATCGACATGTTGCTGTTGGCGGAGGTGATGGACGGTTTTTTCGGCGGCGCGAAGGTAATTATCGAAAGTGACCTGCTCGGCGGCGGGGGCATTTTGGATTGCTTCGGGACCAAGAAGGCCAAAAACGCCGATACGAAGCCCGTTGCGCTGGATGACTTTGTATTCGGCGACGCCGTATTGCTCGAATGCGTGCTGTAGAAGGGCGAGGTCGGGGTGGCGGGGGTGAATGTTGGCGGTGAGGATGGGGATGTTGTAGCCGCGCTGCTTTGCGGCGAGGAGTGCATGGGCGAGTTCGGAGACGCCAAAGTCAAATTCGTGGTTGCCGAGGGTGGTGGCGTCGTATTGCATGTGATGCATGAGATGCAGTTCGGAAGAGAGGGAGGGGAATAGGATGTAAAAGAAAGAGCCACTGGAAAAATCGCCGGCATCAAGGAGAATGTTGTTGGGGTGCTTCGCTTTTTCGCGGAGGATTGCGGTGTGGAGGCGGGCATATCCGCCGAGTTCGCGTATTTGTCCGTTTTGGAGCGTGCGATGAGGGAGAAACATGGAGTGCAGGTCGTGTGTGAAGAGGATGGTAAGGTCGTCGGCGGCGAGCAGGGGGGCGTGGACGAGCAGCAGCAGGGAAAAAACGAGGTGTTTTAGCGTGTAAATTTGTTTCATAATGCAAAGGTAGCGATAATTTATGGAATTGTTTATTAACAGACGGTATTATTTTTAGTGATGGCGCTTTTATTTTAAGTGAAGGCGCTATTGTTTTTGGTGACGGAGGGTTTGTTTCAAGTGACGGAGGTATTATTTTTGGTGACGGAGGGTTTGTTTCAAGTGACGGAGGTATTATTTTTGGTGGCGGAGGGTTTGTTTCAAGTGACGGAGCATTTATTTTTGGTGACGGAGGTATTGTTTCAAGTGGCGGAGCATTTATTTTTAGTGACGGAGGTATTGTTTCAAGTGACGGAGCATTTATTTTTGGTGACGGAGGTATTGTTTCAAGTGACGGAGCATTTATTTCAAATTACATGGCAATTATTTTAAGTTGCGTGGCAATTATTTTAAGTTATGTGGCAATTATTTCAAATTACATGGCAATTATTTCAAATTACATGGCATTTATTTCAAAATACAGGGCATTTATTTCAAATTGCATGGCAATTATTTCAAAATACGGGGCAATTGGAGGCGGATGAGCGGGTCGTGTATTGAAACACAAAACCCCACTTTGAAGGTGGGGCTGTGCTGAATGTATCATCGGAAGATGATGGTTGATAAATTATGGTCATGGGTTAGTTTAACTTTTTAATCTTTCGGAAGTCGATGCCTTTGAGCATCGCATACTCGCGACTGGACGAACCGAAGGCGCCATGGACGTAACGTTTGACATCTAACGCTACATCGACAAGGCCTGTGCGGGCGGCGTAGAGGACTTCGTTGCGAATGGCGCGGGCTGCGGTAACGGATACATCCGCCGCGACAGCGGCATTATTAGTATTACGCATAGCGGTGAGCATCGTATTTAGCGCAGCGACGGTAAGATCCGTCTCCGCAGGCTGATAGTCCGCTTCAGCATCAAGAATGGCTATGAGCTGGCTGGTATGCTCTATCTGCTGGTCGAAACTGCGCTGAGAGACGGAGATATAGCGGTGAAGGGGGGGCAGCGGGTCGGCGACAGGGAGGGGCGTGTCGGCGACAGGGAAGGGCGCGACGGCGACCGGGGCGGCCGGAAACGCCGCGACATCGGCTTCATACGAGGCATCGGGCGGGGTGGAGAGCACGACCGACGGCGTGGCGCCTTCGACAGGCCTAAGGAGGCGCTTGGGGGTGGCTCTGCCGCCATGAATCTTCCGGACGAGTTCCTTCACCGCCTTAATGACCGTGGCATTGAGCGGAATAGTTTGGACAACAAAAAGGATGCGGGTGGCGCGCTTTTCAAGCGGCTCAAAAGCCACCTGACGTGCGTCAATGGCATTGAGGAGGGGCGGATTGAGGCCTTCGAGCGTGGCGACCGCATTGGTCGCTTTGGTGTGCAGCGTGGCGAGGGCAGCGACCTTTAGCTTTTCGGCGGAGGGGGCATAGGCAGTACCAAAACCGGTTACTACGACGGTGAGCCTTTTTAAATTGGCGATGTTAATGACATGGCCTGTTTCGGATGTTGAAGACATGATGTTTAAATGTTAATGGTTTTTATTTTATTTTATTTTATTTTGCACAAAGATATGCATTTTTTATTTAAAGTTCCAAACGTTTTG